>CAMZLH010000019.1 GCA_947311565.1 uncultured Nitratifractor sp. | reverse complement strand
GTATAACCTTGGTCTTTAATGGCTTTTAGTAAATCTTTACTTAAACCTAGTTTTTCAAATGACATATATGCTTCTTTTTGTTTTTTCGCCATTATACCCAAATAAGAAAATATTTATCTTTCTTAGCACTTTTTAGGTGGGATAGACTTTACAAAAAGAGAAGCAAAATTGATATCTAACTCGATAGCACTATTTTAAAAACAATTAAAGAGTATGCAAAAGTTTTAATCTCTTAATCTCTATTTTGCCACTCTTCTCTTAGTAAACTCCAAACTTCCATATTATATAAGACACCTTTAACTTTTAAATCGGCTCTTATTGTGGCATCTTTTTTAAAGCCAAGGCGTTTTGCCATGTTGGAGCTGTCTCTGTTTTTATCGGCACATCTGATTACTGCTTTTGTAATATCTAGATGCTCAAAGCCAAGCTCTATAATTTTAGAGACAGATTTTGTCATAATACCTTTTTTTGCATAATCAAAATCTAGCCAGTAGCCAATTTCTCCATAGTTTAAGCCGTAACCTTTTTTTATTCCAATCTCAGCTGCACCAACAAATTTACCTTTATAGATTATAAAACACCCTATTGCTCTTTTTTTAGAGTAGTGATTTAGCATTTTTTCATAAAACTCATCCATACTCTCTATAGTTGCTCTATCTATCCAAAGAAGCCACTTTTGAAGATTTTCTTTATTTTTTATTGCAACATCATAAACCTCTTTAGTCCTAAAGGTGTTCATTAACTCTAGCTCTAAATCTTGCTCTATTTTTATTCTAAACACTCTATCTCCTCTTTTAAAGCCTTTTTTTGCTTGTTTTTAACTTTTTGCCATATATCGTTATCACTACTGTCGCCTTTTAGAGGTAATATTCTCTCTTGATATTTTTTTAATGCTCTTTTAAATATCGCGTCGTGAGAATTTACTAATCCTTCATCTTGCAGTTTTTTAACCAAAATTATCCAACCCCACAAAATATCGCCAAGTTCATCTTCTAGGTATGGGTGGTTGTTCTCTTTTATCTCCTCTTTTACCTCTATAAGTTCATTTGAGATTTCATTTAAGAGCCACTCGAAATCAAAATAGTTCTTTTCACCTCGTTTTTTATCTATTTCAGCCTTTTTTTTACTAAGTTTTATTAACTCTTCTAGCTCTTTCATCTGCTTCCTTCTATTCCAAATATAAGTTTAAATTTAATCTTTTTCTTTTTAGTAGTATTAAAAAATCTATTAGAAGATAGTGCATATACTCTTTTGCCTAGCCAAACTCTTATATAAAAGCCTTCAATTTTTGGTGGAATTATAAAGCCTTTTACTCTGTGCTCTAACTCTTTTTTTTCTATCTCGGTAGATAAAAATGTGCTATTTCCAATGCCTGCTTCTGAAAATATTTTTAACACTGCAAACCCTTTAATTAAATATATACAGTGTAAGTTTAGCTAAATTATATTTATAGTTTCTTAGAAGTTATTTAAAGATAAAAGTCTAGAAGTGCCTATATATCGGCATCTTCTATCTCTTGGTAAACTTTTCCTAAATGTTTACCCATTTGGTGGTCAAAAGCATCCCATTTTTGATAGCCTTTAAGCTCTGCAATTGCCTCTTTTTTATATGCGTAATACTCTTTATCTTCATCGTAAGCTTTTTTTGCATACTTTTCAAGAGTTTTCAGATAACTTAAAAAGGGTGTTATTGTCTCTTTTGCTTTGCCGGATGGTCCATGCCCTGGAACATATAGAGAGTATCTGTTCTCTTTTAAAATTGTATCTAGTAGTTTAATATTATCTGTTATACTAGAGCTACTATCAAAGCCACCAAAGCGATTTTTCATTAGGTTATCGCCTAAAAATAGTGTTTTAGACTCTACATGCTCTATTAAAATATCTGTATCTGTATGTGCTTTTTTAGGGTGATATATCTTAAATGTTTGATTATCTACATTAATTATATCGCCATCTTTAACAGTGCTGTCTGGAAAGCGATATGGTTTTGTCCCTTTTAGGTTTTTGCTTAATCTATCTAATATTCCATACCACTTATCTGCCCCACCACTCTTAACAACCTCTATCATATGTGGATGTGCATAGATTTTTACCTTTGGATACTCTTTTGCAAATGCTAAATTTGCAAACCAATGGTCACCATGTTTATGGGTGTTAAATATAGCTAAAACTGGTTTTTTATTAACTTTTTTAAGCTCTTTTAAGATATCTAGACCAACATTGTAATTTCCGCCTGGATCAATTACTATAAGACCATTTTTACCCTCTATAAATGTAGGGTTATTCATAAAGCCTCTATTCTCTACACTTGGTTCCATAGGTGGTCCGTGCATTATCCATACATTAGAGTTACCCTGTTTTTCAAATTTAAATTCGCCAAGTTTACCAAGAGAGAATGAGAAGCTAAAAGTAATAGCAGTTATAAGTAAAACAAAAACTTTAGTCATAATTATCCTTTTTGTTTTAATAGTACCAAAAGAGATATTAATTTATAACAAATTATTAAAAAAGTAGTATAAGTTATACTTTTAGTGTTGCTTTTAAACCCTTTTTTCTAAGTTTCTTTAGTTTATTAAATTGATAGGTACTAAAGCCCTCTGTTTTGGGTTCTATTAGGATAATCTCTTTATCACTTAAGCACTCTATATTTTTTTGAGTCTGATTATATATAAGTGTTCTTAGTGATTTCTCAAACATATCAAATACATTCGAAGTTTTAAATATATTATCTGGTAACTCTCTGTTAAACGAGTTCTTACCAAGTACATCTACTGCTAAAATTGTATTGTACTTTGTATCTGTTAGTGGCAAGTTCTCACTTAAAAAACCATCTACATATATATCTCCATCTATAACTTTTTCGTTAAAAATTCCAGGTATTGCCATAGTAGCGAGTAGGGCATCTACTAATTTAATATTATTCTCTTTAGAGAAGACTACTCGTTTAGAGTTATCTAGCTTAGTAGTAATAATCTTTAACGGTATTTTTGTATCTTTAAAGCTCATATCTCCAAATACCTCTTTAAAGATAGTCTCAATTTTAGTTGTATCTACAATGGCATTACCCTTAAGTGATAGTTTTACCCATTTTTTAATGGCACCAAACTTATCTACAATGCTTGTAATTTCACTCTCTTTAAGCCCAATAGCATATAGTGCACCAATAATTGCACCCATACTTGTACCTAATATTTCGCTAGGAAGTAAATTTTTCTCTTCTAGAACAGATAATACCCCTAAATGAGAAAGTCCAAGTGCCCCACCGCCACTTAAAGATAGAGAAAACTCTTTGTTATGTAGATCGCTTAACATCTAAAAACCTCCGTTTGGGTCAAACCCAAAGCCACCACCAAAGCCCATATTTGATAGATTAGGATCCATATATCCATGTTTGGCACTTAGGTTTCTAAGTTGTAAAATATCTGCTTTTGGGTCTATTCCCATAGGGCAAGCTAGAGTACACTCGCCACATAAGGTACAGTCCCAAATGGCACTTTTCTGAATATTGTCTACTATCTCTTTTTCATTTGCAACTCTTCTATCTGCTGTGTAGCGATAGGCTCTTGTTAATGCAAATGGTCCTAAAAAGTTTTTATCTACCTCTAGTACAGGGCAAGCAGAGTAGCAAGAGCTACATAAGATACAGTCTGTTTGAATTTGGGTTTTGCTCTCGTCAGTTTTTTCTAAAGTGCTCTCTTGGTAGAGCTTTAGATAAGCTCTCTCTTTAGATATAAGGTTGTAGCCACTGCTTTTATCTACAAGTAAATCTTTTTTAATTGGATAGTACTTTATAGGTTCTATTTTATCGCCATCTTGTGGCTCATATTCACAAGCTAGTTGCTCTTTGCCATTAACTTTTACACTGCAGCATCCACAAACCCCACTTCTGCAACCTGCATCGTAAGTTAGGTTACTATCTTGCGTACTTTTTATTTTGTAAAGAGCATCTAGTAGAGTTAAGACCTTTTCTATATTGTAACTTTTCTCATTAACTGTTATCTTCATTTAATATCTCCTAAAGTTACATCTATTGGGTATTCAAACTCCTCTTTTGTATCTGGAAACTCCTCTCTAATGTTCGAACCTCGGCTCTCCTCTCTTTTATTGGCTGCATAAATTATTGCTTGTGCTAAAATATTTGCATTTTGTAGTTCGAGTAGGGCAGTAAGATTAGTATTATATTTTGCAGTGCCATTTGCTTTTAATTTTTCTATATTTAATTTTTCTATTCTACTCTTGGCATCGGTTAAACTATTTTTTTCTCTTACTATGCCAACACCACTAAATAATGTGTCTGCTAATATCTCTTTAGCTTTGTAAATATCGAAATTAGAGTAGTTTGTATCTAGTGGTAAATTGTATTTAATATCTTCTCTTTCTATTGTACTATCTGGATAATCAGAAGCTTTTTTACCAGCCAATCTACCAAATGCAACAGCCTCTAGTAAAGAGTTACCGCCAAGCCTATTTGCACCATGAACTAAGGCGTTAGAGCACTCTCCAACTGCAAAACAACCCTTTAGATTAATGGCATTAAAATTCTTATCTACTGCAATACCACCAATAGAGTAGTGAACAGCTGGCTCTATCTCTACAAGCTCTTTTGTAGCATCTACTTTTGCATAAGTTTTAATTAGTTTTAACTCTTGGGGCATTAGAGTCGTAATATCTTTGATATTTCGTAAATCTAAAAAGACTTTCTCCCTGTTATTTATTTTATCAAATATTGCTTTTGCTACAACATCTCTAGGTGCTAGTTCATCTACAAATCTCTCATTTTTGCTATCTACTAAATATCCACCCTCTCCTCTGGCACTTTCGCTAACTAATATATTACTACCCTTTAGCGTAGTTGGATGAAACTGAATAAACTCTAAACCCCTAGCTACACCACCAGCTTTTAATACAGTAACTATTCCATCTCCACTGCTACCAAGTGAGTTGGTATTTTTAGAGTAAATAGAGCCAAAACCACCAGTTGCAATAATAACTTTAGAGGCATATATAGCCTCTACTTCTCCACTGTTAAAGTTAAAAAATAGAGCTCCACAAACTTCGTTTTTGCTATTTTTAATTAGTTCTAACAAAAATATATTATCTTTTATCTCTATACCTAAATTTAGTGTATAATCTAGTAGTGTGTGTAGTACTTTTAATCCTGTATAATCTTGGGCATAACAAGCTCTTTTACTGCTAGCACCTCCTAGCTTTCTTTGTGCTACAGATTTAAGAGGAGAGCTTGCATTGTCTAATCTGCTAAAGGGAACACCAATTTTTTCTAAAAACTCTATAGTATCTGGTGCGTTAGAGCATAGTAGCTCGACCATCTCTTTATTGGCTAGCTTGTGTGCAGATTTTAAGGTATCTTCTATATGTAGCTCAATGCTATCTTTTTCTAAATTTCCAAGTGCAGCATTTATGCCACCTTGTGCCATTACAGAGTTACACTTTGTTGGTATATTTTTGGTTGCTACTAATACATTAGATCCATTTTGTTTTGCAGATATAGCAGCACTTAAACCACTAATTCCACTGCCAACTACTAAAATATCTATACTAATCACAATTAAGACTCTTAATATTTTTTATAACTCCATCTAGTAGTTTCTCTCTAGCGTCTATCGAGCCCCAAGCATTATGTGGAGTAACAATAATATTATCTAACTCTATAACGGCACTTATTGGATTTGAGCTCTCTATTGGCTCTTTAGATATTACATCTAACCCAGCAAATATTCTGCCACTGCTAATCTCATCTGCTAGTGCTTTTTCATTTACAATTCCACCTCTTCCTACATTAATTAATATAGCTCCACTCTTCATGAACATAAGTTCGTCTTTATCTAATAAGTTTAAAGTATTGTCATTTAATGGTGCATGAATCGATATAATATCACAACTGCTTAAAAGCTCATTTAGCTCTTGATGTGGATACTCTTTAGAGTGTTTAGTTTTAGATGTAGAGTAGTAACTAACATTAGCTCCAAATGCAGTAGCAACTTTTGCTACCTCTTTACCAATAGCACCCAACCCAATAATACCCCATTTTTTGCCAGAAACTTCCATGAACGACTGTTCTAAGTTTGTAAATATAGGCGAAGCCTCCCACTCTTTGCTTTTGCTATATCTATTGTAGTAATTAAGTTTGCCAATTAGGGCTAAAGCTAGCATAAAGGTATGTTGTACCACAGAATTAGTAGAGTAACCAGATACATTTTTAACTGCTACTCCTTTAGCTTTTGCATACTCTAAATCTACATTATTCATACCGGTTGCTGCAATTGCAATTAACTTTAAGTTTGGTAGAGCATCTATAGTCTCTTTATTAAAAACTACTTTATTAGTTACTACTACATCTGCATCTTTTGAACGCTTAATTGTATCTTCTGCTAATGTGTAGTTATAAGATGTAAAGTTGCCAAGTTGGCTTAATCTATCAAAATTTAGATCTCCTAGTGTATCACTATCTAATAAAACTATATTCATTTTTACTCTCCAATTTGGGTTATTAAAATCTCTCTGCTGTTAGCAAAGTCTCTATGCTCTAAAAAATAGACTCCTTGCCATGTTCCAAGTGCAAGTTTTCCATTAACTATAGGAATAGTTAAAGAGCTTCCTACAAAGATATTTTTCATATGGGCACTCATATCATCATCGCCCTCAAGAGTATGAGTAAAGCCTCTCCAACCATCTGGAATAAGAGAGTTTAAGAAACTCTCTACATCTACTCTTACAGAACTATCGTAACTCTCATTTATAGCTAAAGATGCTGAAGTATGCTTTAAAAATATATTTAAAATGCCACTATTGATAGCAATTTTAGACTCTATTTTATCTGTAACTAAATATACGCCACGCCTCTTAGGTGGTAGTGTAATACTACTTTGTAGGCTCTTGAGCATCGCAATCGCTCTCTTTAATTACAGAAAAACTACATCCATCATCGTTGCCACTTAAATTTAGTTTGGGTTTATACTGCTCTACGGGAGATGCTTGTGTCGAAGTTTGATTACTTTGAGCTTGGCTTTTTGTATTAAAGTGCTCTATAATATCCCTATCTCCAACTACTATTTTATACTCTTTTCCCTTAGCAATTATCGCTATAGGTATCTGCTTTATATTTAAACTTTTAGCAAAGTAAAAAGCATTTAGATCACTTGATTTTATAGTTTTATACTCTATGTTTTTACTATCTAAAAACTCTTTTGTCTTCTTGCAATGTGGGCATGTTTTAGAGGATATTAAGTATAAACCATCACTACTAATTAAACTTCTATTTTGTGGAATAGACAATATAGTAAATGCTGCAAATACTGCAAGTGCAGGTGCTGTAGCGTATAGTGCTACTTTTCTATTAGCTGTTAATAAAATTAACCAAAGTAGCGCATATACCCCAAGACAAAACTTACAAACCTCTGGATTTAAATTAATCTGAGAAGCAATAAGCAAAGATTCAAATATAACCATAGTAGCAGCTAGCCAAGTAAATAGTTTATCTAGTTTTAAAAATGCCAAAAATGCAAGCGTTAAAGCACCAAGTGCTCCAAGATAGTTTAAATATCTACTGTCAAACTTTAAAAGCTCCCCAGCCATCTCGCACCCCGTACTAGAGCAAAGCTCTACACCTTGCTGTTTTAATACCATATCTCCTATTATATATATAATTAGTAGTATCGGTAAAATCGCTTTTTTCATAAAATTCCTTTTAAATTTTTTTGTAATTATAACAAATTTGTATGTAAAAATGTATGTTACATATTTATAATACAGCTATAAGATAATTTTGTATTTAAGACATCTTCAAACTCTAACTCTGCATCGCTATTACTTGCTCTTGTTTTTTTTATAAAACTATCGCTATTATTTGTGCAATTTACACAAATATACGCATTTAAATTGCATATTGGGTTAAATTTATCTATAAAAAATTCAATAAACTCTTTTAGTTGCTTTTTTGCTTTTTTCTATTTCGACTAATTGGTTGTAATTTAGGTTTGCAAGTTTTTAACTCTATAAAATGAATATTCTTTTCGCAAATAAGCATACAATCGCATCTTTTTGGATCTGAGGAACCTAGCATACAAGAATCAACTGCAATAAAATTTATATCTAAAGAATTAGAGTTATTTACTTTAAAATCACCACTATTTCTTACAATATAACATCTCTTTTCAACTGGATGATCACAAATTTCAAAATAGTCTCTATTGATAATTTTTAAACACTTATCCTCGTTGATATGAGGATACTCGAGTATCCTCATATCAACGAGGATAAGTGTTT
>CAMZLH010000018.1 GCA_947311565.1 uncultured Nitratifractor sp. | reverse complement strand
TTGGAGAGAAATATTTAAACCAATAAGGTTGAATATTTCATTTTAATGTTAAAATTGGAGCTTAAATAGATGAGGGTTACACTGCTTATTACTTCGTTTAATTCACTATCTCAAGTTGCATATACCTATTTTAAGGATTTAGAGTTTGAGGTGGATGTGGTTTATGCTATAAATGATGATCGGATGATAGAAGAGGTAGAGTGGTTTAAGCCAGATTTTATTTTGTGTCCGTTTTTAAAGAGGTTTGTGCCAAGAGAGATTTTTGAAAAGTATGATATATATATTGTGCATCCTGGAATTTTAGGAGATAGAGGGGCTTATGCAATTGATAATGCTATAAGGCTTGAAAAAGATGAGTGGGGTGTGACTATCTTAAAGGCAAATGGTGAGTTTGATGGTGGAGATGTGGTTGTAAGCAAAAATTTTAAGATGAGGTTTGCTTCGAAGGCTTCTATTTATCGAGATGAGGTTAAGGCTACTTTTTATAAGATGCTTGATGAGTTTTTAGAGGCTATTAAAGCAAAAAAGTTTAAAAAACCGCCAGTTTTGCCAATGCACAAAAGATTAACTCAAAGCCACAGAGCTATTGATTGGCAAAGAGATACCACAAAAGAGATTATAAAAAAGATAAATATGAGTGATAGCCATCCTGGGGTGCTTGATGAGATTTTAGATATGAAGTGTTATCTGTTTGGTGCTTGGGAAGAGGAGAGGTTAAGAGGTAAACCAAAAGAGATTTTAGCAAAAAGAGATGGTGCAATTTGTCTTGGCACGATTGATGGGGCTATTTGGATTAGCCACTTGATGGAGCTTAGTAGATTTAAGCTTCCTGCTACATATGTTTTAAAAGATAGGTTAAAAGGGATTAAAGAGCATAGATTGCCTATTATTTTTGATAAGAGTTATAAGACATTTTATGAGATAAGTTGCGATATAGAAGGTGAGGTTGCATATTTGCATTTTAACTTTCATAATGGTGCTTTTAGAGCTGAGCAGTGTGTTAGGCTAAAGTATGCGATAGAGTATTTAAAAGAGCAAGTAAAAGTGATTGTGCTAATGGGTGGTGAGCAATTCTTTAGCAATGGGATAAACCTAAATATTTTAGAAGATAGCAAAAAGAGTGGAGAGGATGGCTGGAGCAATATAAATGCTATAAATGATTTGATAAAATCGGTTATATTTTCGCCTGAAGTTGTGATGGTGGCAAGTGTTGGTAAAAATGCAGGTGCTGGAGGGGTCTTTTTGGCAACTGCTTGTGATTATGTGGTTGCAAGAGAGGATGTTGTGCTAAATCCTCACTACAAAACAATTGGGCTTAGTGGCAGTGAGTACCATACATATACTTTGCCAAAGAGAGTAGGAGAGCAAAAGGCTAAAGAGTTGCTTGATAGATGTTTGACAATATCTGCAAAAGAGGGTAGAAAAATTAGACTTGTTGATGAGGTTTTTGCAATTGATGAGTATGAGCAAAAGCTAAAAGAGTTTTGTAAAGGTTTGGTAAGCAATAGTGATAGATTGGATGATTATCTATGGGATAAAGAGGATTTTTTGATAGAAAACAGAGATTTTATAGAGAGTAAAAAAGAGGTAGAGATAAAAAGAATGCATCCAGAGTTTTGGAATGAAGATAGTAAGTTTCATAAGCTTAGATATGAGTTTGTATATAAGATATGCCCTCTTAAAACGCCTAAGAGGCTTAAGTTTGGTAGATAAAATATAATAAGGAGATTAAAATGCACGAATATAGTATAGTTCAAGCGCTGCTAAATCAGTGTGAAGAGATAGCAGAGAAAAATAGTGTAACTAAAGTTAAAAAGGTTGTTACAAAGATTGGTGTTTTAAGTGGTGTAGAGCCAGACTTATTACAAACTGCTTTTGATACATTTAAAGAGGGGACGATTTGTGATGGGTGTGATTTTGTGATGAATATACAAAAGGTTATTATATATTGTAACGATTGCAAAAATGATAGTGAACTCGATGAGTTGGTTATGGCTTGTCCTAAATGTAGTGGTTTAAATACAAATGTTATAGATGGTGAAGATATGTATTTGATGACTCTTGAGATGGAGTAAGAGAGTGTGTAGTTAGTAGTCAGGAGTGAAAAAATAATAGGTAAATTAAAAACTATATAAGAGGTGGAGAGTTTTTAACTTTTAACTTTTCATTTTTAACTTTAAAAGTGGTATAATAGTTAAAAAACGAGGCTTTTATGAGTAGCAATAAAGAGAAGAGAAAATTAGAGATTATAAAAGGCTCTCTAAAGCTATTTGCACAAAATGGCTTTTATGTTACTACAATCCCAATAATTGCTAAAGATTTGGGTATGAGTGTTGGCAATATGTATAACTACTTTAAATCAAAAGAAGAGCTTGCACAAGAGGCTTTGAGATTTATTTCTAAATACCTTGCAAAAGATATTAGAGCAGTAAATGAGAGTAATTTAACCACAGAAGAGAAAATTAGAAAAATTGTAGCAGAATATTTTAAAGTAGCACAAAATGACCCACAAATGATAGAGTTTTTTTTAAGAGTCTATCTAAGTAATAGAGAGGTTTTTAAGAGTGGATGTGAGGGTATGATATGTGTTAATGAGTTTGTTACAGAGATAATGATATTTTTTGAAGAGGGGGGTAGCCAAGGGAGATCTAAAAAACCAAGACTTCTTTAGTGCCTTTGGGCTTTTTATGGGCTACCTTGGAGGAATGGTATTTTTGCAAGGCGAAGAGATACTGCCAAAGAGCTTAACAGAGTATATTAACGACATTAGCGAGAATATCTATAACGCTTTAAAGGCTTAAAAGTGGCAAATATATTATGGCTAAGTGCCATTACTTGTAATGGCAACTCTCACTCTTTTCTGAATTTACCAAGTTTAGAGGAGTTTTTAGGTAGGCATAACTTTTTGTATCATACTATTTTACCAAGCACTTTTTCTTTAAGGGATATTTTTGAGTTAAAAGTTTATGAGAGTATTGATATTTTGGTACTTGAAGGAACTTTAGATAGTGATTTAAAGAAGTTTGATATTAATTTTGAAGATATATTGGTAGAGTATGCAAAAAGGGCAAAATATATTTTAACAGTTGGAACATGTGCTACTTTTGGTGGTATTTTTATGCAAAAGCACTCTAATAGATATGGGTTTTTGTATAAAAATTATACTGCTCATAATAGATTTTTATCTTTTAAAGAGAAGAGTGTCTCAGTATCAGGATGTCCAATTTTACCAGAGATTTTAGCTGGTGTAATCGATATGCTTAGTAGTAATTTACCACTCTCTTTAGATGAGTATAATCGACCAAAATCCTTTTATGGGTGGATGGTTCATAATGGTTGTACAAGAAATGAGTATTTTGAGTATAAAATAGATAATCACAACTTTGGAGAGTTGGAGGGGTGTATGTTCTATGAACATGGGTGCCAAGCTACCTATACACGAGGCAGTTGCAATAAAATTTTGTGGAATGAGGTAAACTCTAAAACAAGAGTTGGCGAACCATGTCATGGATGCACCGAGCCAGACTTTCCAAAAGATAATCTATGGCAAACCACAAAACATATGGGAATTCCTGCAAAATTACCACTTGGTGTGCCAAAAAGAGCCTACCTAAGCCTTGCAGGAGTTGCAAAAGCATTTAAGATAGAGAGGTTTTATAAGAATATTTTGGAAGAAGGGGATAGTTAGCAGGTTTTAGTAAGTAGTGAGTAGGATTTAGTAGTTTGTAATAGTAATTAAGTGTTTTTTTGAATAGATAAAATAACTACTAACTAAATCCTACTCACTCCTTACTATTTTATATTGGTATAGAGATAGAATATATCAGTAAAAATATCGGTTTAGATTGGACTAAAAGATTAAATAAAAGATCTAAAATGATAACTAGATTAAGCAAATATCATAAAAGTAAGGAAAGAGAGTGAAAGATATAAATAAAGATAACAATCTACCTACCAAATCCAACTCACTACCCACTAAACCCTGCCCACTAACTCCTACTAACTCTAAAACCATCGAAGTTATAGAAAAAATAGAGGGTGAAGCGGTTGTAGAGTATAGCTTTGATGGGGATAGGGTAGATGATGTTAAGATTAAGTTTTTTCAAAGTCGCCATATTGAGAAGATTTTAATTGGCAAGAGTGTAAATGATGCTTTGGTTATAAATCCTAGAGTTTGTGGTATCTGTAATCATGCACATTTAATCGCTACTGTTAGAGCTATTGAGGATTGCTATGATAGTATAGAAGTACCTAAAAATGCTAAGATTTTACGAGAGATTACACTTAGCTTAGAGCTTTTGCAAAATCACTTTAAGTGGTTTTATTTAACTATTGAACCTCTACTTGGGTTTGATGTTCAGATTTTAAAGGCAACTAAACCATCACAGTTGATATCTAAAATGATTGCAATGCTTGCTGGGCAGTATCCACACAACTCTTATGCAATACCTGGTGGGGTTGTTGGTGCTTTGACACCTTTAGAAATTGTGGGGTTTAAGAGTAGTTTAAATAGCCTTATTAAGATATTTCAAGAGAGTTTAATAGATGTAGATTTACAAAACTTTGTAAGTTGCGATAGAATAGATGTTATGCTTAGTAAAAGTGGTGATATGCCAAGAGCAATGCAGACTATTTTAGATAAAGGATACACTGAACTTGGTAAAAGCAATGATAAATTTATAGTATTTGGAGAGGGGTTATTTAAGAGTGGAAAGTCTATAAAGACAAGAGTTGCAACAAATATTGATACAAAATATGTAGAGAGTTTTGATATAAAGCAAAGTGAAGCAAAACTTGCAACATATAAGGGTAAATTTTACGAGGTTGGACCACTCTCGAGAGCTATGCTTTTGAAGACCCCTTTAATAAAAGAGGCTCACAGAAAGTTTCAAGATTCTCTATTTAGTAGAATACTTGCTAGAGTTTGCGAAGTACCAAGGTTACTTTTGTATACTCAAGAGTTAATAGAGCAGATATATTTAAACAGACCTTTTTATATAGAACCCAAAATATTGACAAATGGCGAAGGAGTAGGGGTAGTAGAGGCTGCTCGTGGCTCTTTGATTCATAAAGTAAGTGTAAGAGATGGCAAAATAGAAGATTATCAAATAACTACACCAACACAATGGAATTTGTCGTTTAATACCAAAGAGAACCCTACACCAGTACAAAAAGCACTTATTAGATCTAAAAAGAGTGATCCATTAGAACTTATATTTAAAGCATTTGATGTCTGTAGCGTATGCACTGTTAAATAGTTAGGCTTTAGTGGGTAGGGTTTAGTTAGTAGTTGTTTTATCTATTAAAAAAATATATAATTACTTCTACAAACTAATAAACCCTGCTAACTCCTAACTATATCCTACCCACTAAAGCCAAAAACCTAAATCCTAACACCTGTTACCCCAACTCCGAAAACTATATTAGAAAGTAAATAATTTATTTTCAATTTAAGTGTAAGTCTATTTTATATGTTACAATTTTGAATGACTATTCACTTGGAGGTATTATAATGGACAGACGCGATGCATTGATGAAGATGTTTAGTGCTAAAGGTGTTAAGGTAAACACCAACAGAGGTGAGGCTTATTATAGTAAGCTTAAAGAGACTATGCAAAAGAGGTTAAATGAGCTACGAAATGCTCCAGCAGCTTCTAAGGTAGATATTAATAAAGTATTAGAGGCTGAGGGGCTTACTAGAAGAGACTTTATGAAGTGGGCAAGTGCTGCTTGTGCGGCTATGATGCTTCCGGCTTCGTTTACTCCTCTTATGGCAGAAGCTGCTGAACTAATGAATAGAGTACCTGTAATTTGGATTGAGTTGCAAGATTGTGCTGGTAACTCCGAGGCAATTTTAAGAAGTGATGCACCTACTATAGATGAACTTATATTAGAGACTATCTCTTTAGAGTTTAACGAAACTCTTATGGCAGCAGCAGGACATCAGGCTGAAGAGCATTTAGATGAGGCAATGAAGACATTTGCAGGTAAATACCTTTGTGTTGTAGAGGGCTCTATTCCATTACATATGGATGGGCAATATGGAACAATTGGTGCTAAGGGTGAGACATTTGAAGAACATCTACTTAGAGTAGCAGGAAGCTCTGCAGCAGTAGTTGCTGTTGGTACATGTGCTACATTTGGTGGTGTTCCAGCTGCTGCTCCAAACCCAACTGGTGCTGTGGGAGTTCAAGATATTGTTAAAGGTAAACCAATTATTAATATTCCTGCTTGTCCTGCAAACCCAGCAAACATTACAGGGACAATTTTACACTTTGTATTAACAGGGCAAGTGCCAGAGCTTGACCACCTTAACAGACCTAAATTTGCATTTGGTTACAGAATTCATGACAATTGCGAAAGAAGAGCACACTTTGATGCTGGAGAGTTTGTAGAAGCATGGGGAGATGAAGGTGCAGAGAATAACTGGTGTCTATATAAGATGGGTTGTAAAGGACCTATGACATTTAATAACTGTTCTGTTGTTAGATACAATAGTGGAACAAACTGGCCAATTGGTGCTGGACATGGATGTATAGGATGTAGTGAGCCACAATTTTGGGATAAGTATGCACAAGAGAGACCAATGGCAGATACACACTTTAAAGCACCAACAGGTGGTGTTGAAAAGACAGTTGATGAGTTTGGTTTAGGACTACTAACAGTAGCAGGTATTGGTATTGGAATTCACGCAGCTATTAGTGCAGCTGCAGGTAAGAAAGAGGAGGTATAAGAGATGGGTAAACACATTATAGTAGATCCAATTACAAGAATTGAGGGACACTTAAGAATAGAGGCTGTTATTGATGATAACAATGTAATTAAAGAAGCATATGCAAGCTCTACACTGTTTAGAGGAATTGAGACAATCTTAAAGGGTCGTGATCCTAGAGATGCGGGGCTTTTAGCTATGAGAATTTGTGGTGTTTGTACTGGAACTCACTACCAAAGAAGTATAGAAGCAGTAGAACATGCATTTAATGTTACTATTCCTAAAAATGCAAGAATTGTAAGAAACTTACTTCAAGGTGCCTTGTATCTGCATGACCATACGGTTCACTTTTATCATCTGCATGCACTTGACTGGGTTGATATTACAGCTGCACTAAAGGCAGATCCAAAAGCTGCTGCACAAGAGGCATTCAACTGGACAGACAAGCCTTGGGGTGTTGGAGAGGGTGAGTTAAAGACAATTCAAGAGAGACTTACAAAGTTTGTTAAGCAAGGAAGATTAGGACTATTCGCAAATGCATATTGGGGTAATAAACACTATAAACTATCTAATGAGCAAAACTTAATCGCCGTTGCTCACTACCTGCAAGCTCTTGATATGCAAAGAGAAGCATCTAAGATGATGGCTATATTTGGTGGTAAAATGCCTCACCCTCAAAGTATTGTTGTTGGTGGTGTAACTTGTGTTCAAGATATTACTAACCCGGCAAGAGTTGCTGAATTTAAGTCTTTATTAAATAAATATACTCAATTTGTAAAAAGAGCTTATCTTGCAGATGTATTGATGGCTGGAACTGTATATGCAGATGAGGCACTCGATGGCACAGGTGGCGGATTGAAGAGCTTTATGAGTTATGGTGACTTTAAGTTAGATGACACAGGTTTCTATAAAGCTGCTCAGCTATTCCCTAGTGGTGTTGTTTTAAATGGTGATTTAAGTAAATTAATTCCATTAGACCAAAGTAAAATTACAGAAGATGTATCTCATGCTTGGTATAAAGGTAAAACAAATCTTCACCCTTACGAGGGTAAAACAGAGCCTGAATATACAGGTTTAGAGAAGAAAGAAGATGGTATGGCTTATCTTAAAACAAAAGAGAAGTATAGCTGGATTAAATCTCCACTTTATGATGATAACAGAGTAGAGGTTGGTCCACTTGCAAGAATTGTTATAGGACTTGCTGCAAAAGATAAGAATATTACTAAGTATGCAACTAGTTTCTTGGCTAAGCTTGGCGACAAATTAAACCTTGGTAAAGCAGCACCAGTTAGCGTGGTATTCTCTACAGTTGGTAGAACTGCTGCAAGAGCTATCGAGACAGAGCTTATGGTAGATGTAATGATGGGCTGGGTAGATGAGTTGGCTGCAAATGTTGCAAGTGGCGACCACTCTACTTGGACAGAGTTTGACTTTG
This sequence comes from uncultured Nitratifractor sp., assembly GCA_947311565.1. Taxonomy (GTDB): domain Bacteria; phylum Campylobacterota; class Campylobacteria; order Campylobacterales; family Sulfurovaceae; genus JAADEQ01. The sequence goes on along the minus strand of CAMZLH010000018.1, from coordinate 31,649 downwards.
ATAAAGTATCTAAAGATGCAAAAGGTTATGGTATGGCAGAAGCGCCAAGAGGTGGTTTAGGACACTGGGTTGTTATTAAAGATGGTAAAATAGAGAACTATCAAGCTGTTGTTCCATCTACTTGGAATGCAGCTCCGATAGACTATAAAGGTAGATTAGGGGCTTATGAAGCAGCACTTATTGGAACAAAAGTAGCCGATCCAGAGCAACCTTTAGAGATTTTAAGAACTATACATAGTTTCGACCCTTGTATTGCTTGTGCAGTGCATATTGTTGATACAAAAGGCAAAGAGCTTGGAAGCTTTAAAGTAAACACAAGCTGTTCAATATAAGGAGGGTACAATGAAACCTGGATATAAAAAAGTAGAAAGGATGACAGGCTTTATGAGAATTAACCACTGGGTGGTTGCTATCTCTATGCTTGCAGCTGTTGTTACTGGGCTCTATATTGGGCACCCTTACTACCAAAGCTTAATTGCAGACCCAGCAGTAGATAAGTATGTAATGGCTTGGAATAGATGGGTGCATTTAATGGTAGCTATTATATTTGATGTTAGCTCGATTGTGATTGCATATTTATATTTCTTTAGTCGTTTTGAAAAGCCATATAAAAAGATTTTGCCAACAGGTAAAAATATAAAAGAGTTTATGGCTGTAATTGTTAATTTATTAACATTTAATAGAAGTAAAAAATTTGATAGCACTCATAGTGATAGCTTTAATACAGTTTACTTTTTAATATTTCATGCAATGTTAGCTTGGATGCTTTTGACTGGATTGCAACTATATGTGCATGGATTAGAGAGTGGGCATAGCTCTATTGGAGATTGGTGGCCATGGATGTTGCACTTTGTAACTGATTGGACGATTGCCTTTACTGGTGGAACAAATATGGATGTTAGAATCTCTCATCATACAGTTATGTATTCTATAATTACATGGGTTATGTTTCATATATACTATCAAGTATGGAGAACAATTTTCTGGAAAGAGGGAGATATTAATATCGTATTTGGTGGTAGTAAGTATGTTAAGGAAGAGAAGTAGAGTAGTTAGGCTTTAGGTTGGTAAGATTAAGGTTTTTCACGAAGCAACAAATTTTGTCATTACCTAGCTTGACTTGGTAATCTATATTCTGATTACTGATTACAGAATATTGTTTACTAAAAATGAGGTTTTAGTTTTTTAATGATTTAGATTGTCGGGTCAAGCCCGACAATGACGAGCTTTCGTCATACCCCAACTTGATTGGGGTATCTATACACAGAATATGGAAAATGAGGTTTGTTTAAATAAATCAAGTTGCTAAATAAAGCCCGTTAATGAGCAGGTGTTGATAGAGAGTTAAAAGTTGAAAATGAAAAGTTAAAAACTAATATTGTTTTTTATATTTTAGTGAGCATAAAGGTTCACATCTTGTATATTTAAATATTTTTAGAAACTCTACTTTTGGTTGCCTCCTTTTGTAGAGTTTCTAAAAGTTTTTAAAAGCCTTATTTGTAGTCGCTTCGTAAGTTTGTGCCTATCCTTATAGATAGGGTTTTTAAAGATTTTATAAACCAAAATTATGTAATAGGATTGCCAAAATTAGTGATAGTGCTTGTGTTGTGGGTGTTTGCAAAAAATTTGAGCTTAATCGAAAGGTTAGGCGATGATTTTTTGTAAATGCCCACGGCACAATGACTATTGAAAGGCAGGTGATTTATATTGCATAATTTGGGACAAAGGAATATACTATATGAGAATAGCAGTTATTGGTGCAGGGACTATAATTTTTAGAGATGAGGGTGTGGGTGTCTATGCACAACGATATTTAGAAGAGAACTATATTGTAAATGGAGATGTAACTTTTGTAGATGGTGGGGTGCTTGGATTTAAACTTATGACATACTATACAGATTACGACAAGGTTATAATTTTAGATACAATCACAATGAATAACGATAAAGTAGGAAGCATCTACAACATTCCAGGAGAAGAGCTTTTAGGGCTTGGTAGTTATAAGCAGACAGCTCACGAAGTTGAGATTGTAGAGATGTTAGAGATTGCAGCACTAAATGGAAATTTAAGTGATGTAAATATTGTAGGTATTGTGCCAGAGGATATTTTGAGTGTAAAAGTGGGTTTGAGTGACACTTTGCTAAAAGCATTTCCACTATTTATAGATACAGCACTAAAAGAGTTACAAATAAGTGGAGTTGAGCTTATAAAAAAAGAGAAAGAATTAACAATAGAAGAGATTTTATATCTATACGACAACCCACAAAGCGAACACAAAGATTTAATAGGAAAAGGAAGATAATGGCAATAAAACAGACAATAGAGTTTAATAGCGACAAAGAGTATTTTGCAGGTTTTTTACAAAATGTAATTGATGAGTCTTTAATAGAGGGTAGTGTAGAGTTTAAAGATGACAAAATAGAGTTAATACTAAACGATAAGGATGGTAAAGCATTAGAGAGATTTAGCAACTTTACACAAAAGTATCTACCCCACTCTTTATATCTTGGCAAAATCGATACCCAAGTTGTAGAGTTAGAGCCAAAGGCAGATAAATTAATAAGCCAACCATACAAAATTGCTCCTTGTCCAATTTGCATAGAAGAGATTACAAACCCCGCAAGCCAAAACTATCTTGATGATACAATAGAGTGTCATCACTATGCAAATAAAGATGTAGTGCAAGATGTTGATAATAGCTACTTTTCGCCACATTTTAATGCTCACGATACAACACTTATTGCAGATGCATCTAAAATAGATGAGCTATTTATTGTAACAGAAAACGAGATAAAAGCACTATTTTCAATAGAAAAACCTACACTAAAGCTAACAGTAAAAGATGAAGAGCTAAAAGCACTTACAGGCAAAAAGTTTTTACGAGTTCAAGCACCATACAATATAAAAAGCTCACTTGCAGCCCTAAATGCAAAAGATAGTGAGATTACAACACTATTTTTTAACCAAAGAGAGAATGAACCAGAGATAATTTTAGTTCAAGATAACATGCACTTTATATACGATAACAGAGCTAGTAAAGCTTTAGATAATTTAAGCGAAGATGTAGTAATAAACAGATTTTTAAATATAGCAAAAGAGCCAAATTATAGTGAAACTATAGGGGTAAACCTAAGCCAAAAAGGCATTAGCTTTATAGTTAAAAACGAAGTTGGATGCAAAAGGGCAATAGAGTTTCAAGAGTTTAGTCTGCAAAAACTTTTAGAAGATATGAGCCAAGATGATAAACGAAGCAGACTATTAAACAACTTTAAAAATAAGTTTCCACAAGTTAGCCAAAAGTTAGATGCCAATTTAGACCTTTTTAAAACAATAGCAACAATTTTAGAGATAGATGAACCAAGTTTTGAGACCTTAAGCGATAAGAGTTTAGAGTTTCACGGAAACGGTGGCTTAAAGATAGATATGAACTTTAGCGAAGATGGCTTTGACTACCCAGCAATGATAGGCTCAATTATTAGTTTTAAACTAGCAGATGTAGAACCACACTACCTTGCATATAGTATCTTTGAAGCATACGGAGATATGGTAGTATCTGTATTTAGTCAGCTAAAAAAAGAGTTTAAATTGGATAAATTTATCCTATTTGGAGATATATTTTCCAACAGTGTTGTATATAGCCGAATATTAAGCAAATTCCAAATATCTAAACCATACTTTAGTAAAGAGATTGCACTTGATTTTAAGTGAATAGTTGAGAGGATTTAGTGGGTAGTGAGTAGGGTTGAGTTGGGAGCAATTAAAAATTAAAATAATTGGTTGTGCCATTTAAGAAATATCAGGATGTAAGGCTTTAGCCTTACCAAAAGATTAAATACTTTTAAAGAGAGGCTTTTTAATATTTTTAAACATTTATTTATCTTAGTGATTTAAATTGAAATATATTTTATGATATAATAACCTAAAAGATATAGGGTAACTTAGTATGCAAAATAATAAAAAAGCTGAAAATTTTTATGAAATTCAAGATGCTGTAGCATTTAATATACCAGTTAGTAGCAATAGCCCTTTTTATACAGATTTGACACCATATCGAAAAGACTTTACTGAAAGAGAACTCTTTTTACAACTCAATATAGAGCCAAATACTAAAGATTGTAATCAAATAAATCGTAGTAGTAAGATATTTTTATCTGGCTACAGAGGCACTGGCAAAACATCTGAACTTCTTAAGTTGGCTCAAAAGATAGATGAGACAAATTGCTACTTTACAGTATTTATTGATATCTCAGAAGAGGAGATGGATACAAGCAATATAGATACAGTAGATATTTTAATGTTGATGTTAAAAAAACTATTGAAAAAGCTTGAGAGCAAAGGTGCTAATGTATCTAATGTCAGGATAGAGGAGTTTTACGAGTGGTACACAAGCACTATTATAAAAGAGTCAAATGTCAAACTTGACACTTCAGCTAAGATAGAAGTAGGTGCAAATGCACAAGATTCTATCTTAGGCAAACTTATAGGCGTTGTAGCAAATACAACCATGAGGCTCCAAGGCTCTAGTGAAAGTAAAGAGACTATAAGAAGAGTTATAAAAAATAATTACAAAATGTTTAGTGACAGATTTAATGAGTTGGTAAATTCAATCGTTACAAAACTACAAGAACACAGTAGCTACAAAGATATACTATTTATTGTTGATGGTTTTGAAAAGATTGGTTCATTAGAAGATAGAAAAAAAATCTTGGTAGATGACTCCAATAAACTAACAATGTTAAATACACATATGATAGTCACTCTGCCTATTGAGCTTTTTACATACAAAAATCAGCTTGTTCACAATGCAGTTACGATGAGTTTTCCTCTGATAGATTTAGAAACTCAAGGGGCGAAAGAGTGTTTTAGAGAGTTTATACTTAAAAGAGTATCAAAAGAGCTTTTTAAAGATGATAGTGTTATAGATTTGATTATAGAGTTTGGAGCAGGGCATCCAAGACAAACACTACAGATAATAAGCAGAGCTTTTCTAAAATCTACAAAAGAGACAATAGATAAAGAGAGTGTTTTAAAATCTATAGAGATGATAGGCAGCGAAATAGCTGTTATTAAATCTAAAGATGAGTTCAAGATAATACAAGAGGTTTTAGATAACGAGGTTATGTTTGATTCGGATATCTTTTTAGATATGAAATCAAGAAATATCATTTTTGAGTATGGAGAGTTTGGTAAGTCTAATAAAATAAATCCAATAGTATTAGAAAATAGCAGACTAAAAGAGCTTTTGGAAAAGTTTAGAGAAAAATGATAGACAATGAGCTTATTAATAACTTAAAAAAAGTAATAAACCCAAACCGTTTTAGGTTTGTAGTTCTCTTATATAACACTACGCTTGATATCGACAGAGTAAAAGAGTTTTTAGAGTCAAACTACCCAAATGCAAAACAGACTACACTGGATATATCAAAAGAGTATAAAGAGTTTGCCAAAGATATATATCAAAACAATAATATAGTCTATATAGATGATTTTAAAAGAGTTTTAGAGACAAAAGAGCTTTATTATCCATTTAATCAACGACGAGACAAAATAGCCTCTTACGGTGTAAATTTAGTAGTATTTTATCCAAAAGCTTTGGAAGATAAGCTATATAGCGATGCTATAACCTATATACCAGATTTATGGGAGTTTAGAACAACAGTTGTAAAGACTGAAGATAGTAGCAAAAATAGCGATTTAGAGCTACTTCAAGATATAAATGAACTACCACTACAATACAAATATGGAGCTATGAGACAATCTGACAAAATAGCAGAGATTGCCAGACTTAGAAATAGAGTAAATGAGAGTGATTTAAGAGAAGAGGAGAGAGCTTTGCTCTTAAACAATTTAGCTGGACTCTATGAATCTCAAGGCAGATACGAAGAGGCAGAAGAGTATTACTTAAAAGCTTTAGAGATAAGAGAAAGTGTGCTAGGCGTTGAGCATCCAGATACTGCTACAACCTATAACAATTTAGCTGAATTCTATCGCTCTCAAGGCAAATATGAAGAGGCAGAAGAGTATCACTTAAAAGCTTTAGAGATAGTTGAAACTGTGCTAGGCATTGAGCATCCATCTACTGCTACAACCTATAACAATTTAGCTGGACTCTATCGCTATCAAGGCAAATATGAAGAGGCAGAGGAGTATTACTTAAAAGCTTTAAAGATAAGAGAAAGTGTGCTAGGCATTGAGCATCCATCTACTGCTGCAACCTATAACAATTTAGCTCTATTGTATTCTGATACCAATAGGTTAAAAGAGGCAAGAGAGTATATGCAACGGGCTGTTGAGGTTTTGAGTAAGCTATTTCCAAATGGGCATCCAAATTTAGATGTTATGAGAAAAAATTTAGCGTATATTGAGTCTAAAATTAATGAAAAGAGTTAAAGTTACGATTAAAGGTATTGTGCAAGGGGTTGGGTTTAGACCTTTTGTTTATAATTTGGCTAAGAGTTTAAATCTTTGTGGCTGGGTTTTAAATGATGGAAGCGGTGTTGAGATAGAGATAGTTGGTAAAGAGGAGCTGATAGATAACTTTTTAGATAGATTAAAAAACAATCCACCACCTCTTAGCAAGATTGACTCTATTGAGGTTATTAGTGTTAGAGATAGTGATAGTAAAGTAGGGGAGTTTAAGATTTTAGACTCTATTGATGGTGCTAATAAGATAACCTCTGTTGCTCCTGATATAACTTTGTGTAGCGATTGTTTAACTGAGTTTAAAGATAAAAGTAACAAAAGATATAAACATCCATTTATTACCTGTACTAATTGTGGTCCAAGATGGAGTATTATTAAAGATGTACCTTATGATAGAGTCAATACCTCTATGAGTGACTTTAAGATGTGCAGCAGTTGTAAAGAGGAGTATATGGACCCTCTTGATAGACGCTACCATGCCCAACCTATAAGTTGCTGGGAGTGTGGACCGACATTAGAGTTAAAATTTAAAAATGAAGAGTTAAAAACTAAATTTGGTCGCCACTATTGCAAAAGTGCTAATTTGCATAATAAGATAATCAGTCAAGCTGAGTATGACGCAGAGAAGAGAGTTGATCAAGTTGATTATGTAGATCAAATTTTTAAAACTGTTGCTAATCTTTTAAAAGATGGTGCTATTTTGTCTATTAAAGGGGTTGGTGGGTTTTATTTGGTTTGTGATGCTACAAATAGTAGAGTTGTAGAAGAGCTTAGAGTTCGAAAGAGACGACCAGCAAAGCCATTTGCTATAATGTGTAACTCTTTAGAGATGGCAAAAGAGTATGCTCAAATTTTACCAAAAGAGGAGGAGCTTTTAACTTCTAATATTAGACCTATAGTTTTGTTAGATAGTAAGCGTTCTAATTTATCAAATTCTATTGCCCCAAATATTGATAGGGTAGGGATAGTGTTACCATATATGCCTATTCACTATCTACTTTTTGAAAATATCGATTTTCCAATAGTTGTAACAAGTGCAAATATTAGTGGAGAGCCAATTATTAGAGATATAGAAGAGCTTGAAGTAAAGCTTGGCAGTGTTGTAGATGCTATATTAGATTACAATAGAGAGATAGTTCACTCAATAGATGATAGTGTTGTGCAAGTAATTGATGGGTATGTGCAGTGGATTAGAGTAGCAAGAGGAGTAGCACCATTATCTATTAAGTTAAAAGTGAAAAATGAAGAGTTAAAAACTAAATTTATTCACTATTATCGTAAAAGTAATACTATAAATAGTGAGATACCCAGTCAAGCTGGGTATGATAGAGGAGATAGTAAACCCTCGAATCTACATACTAACTCATACCTACTAAACTCTATCTTAGCTGTTGGTGCAAACCAAAAGAGCACTATCGCCATTACTTTAGATGATAAGATTATAATCTCTCCTCATATTGGTGATTTGGATACTATTGATAGTGTTGAGTATTTTAAGAGAACTATTAAAGAGTTTAAGAGATTTTATGAGTTTGAGCCAAATATTATTGTTAGTGATTTACATCCAAATTATGAATCTGTAAAAGTAGCTAATGAGTTAAAAGCGAAAAATGAAAAGTTAAAAACTACTAAAGTTCAACACCACTTTGCACACGCTTTGGCTGTAATGGCTGAGCATAATTTTACAAATGAGGCTTTATGTTTTAGTTTTGATGGTACTGGGTTTGGGAGTGATGGAACTTTGTGGGGAGGAGAGGTTTTTATTGCAAATATTAAAGATTTTAAAAGAGTGCTATCTCTTAAACAATTTAAGTTGCTTGGAGGGAAAAGAGCAATTAAAGAGACAAGGAGAGTAGCTCTAAGTCTGCTTTTTGACTCTTTTAGTTTAGATGAAGTTTTAAAATTAAATTCTCCAACAATAAAATCTTTTAAAGATTATGAGATAAAATTGTTACATAAAAGCTGGAAAGATGGTATAAATACCCCACAAACAAGCTCTATTGGTAGGCTATTTGATGCTGTTGCATCTTTTGCAGATATTATGCAAAATAGCAGTTATGAGGGCGAGAGTGGAATGATGATAGAATCTTTATATAACTTTAAAATTAAAGATAGTTACTCTTATAAAATAGTTGATAGAAAAATAGATTTAAGCCAAATAGTAAAAGAGATTTTAAAAGATTCAAAAGAGCAGATTGCAACTAAATTTATAAATACTATTGCTAAGATGGTTATTGATATATCAAAAGAGTATTTAGAGTATCGAGTAGTTTTATGTGGTGGTGTATTTCAAAATAGAACTTTAGTGAATATTATTTTAAATAGTGATATTAATAAACGATTAATGTTGTCAAAGAATATGTCATCAAATGATGCTGCTATTTCGCTTGGACAAGCCTATTATGGAGTTGTAAATTGATATTGTGAATATTTAGAGTTAAGAAGCTAAGTAGCTGCATTAATGCAGCTACTATTTAGCAAGGTGTTACGTTTTCTGCTTGTGGTCCTTTTTGACCTTCACCGATTTCGTAAGTTACTTTTTGACCATCTTGTAGTGATACTCTACCACCACTTGGATTATTAACTTGACGGAAGTGAACGAATAGATCACCCTCTCCATTATCTTGACTAATAAAACCATAACCTTTTTCATCGTTGAACCATTTAACTGTGCCTTCTAAAACATTAGACATTTTGTACCTTTTATAAAAAAATTTTTAACACTTATAAAATAAGCGGAAAATCTGTAGGAAGTATTTCTAGCAGGGTAACACTAAGTAACTCATTGCAAGAAGAGAATCTATCCTCATCTTTTTCGTTAATCATTATAGCTTTTTAATATAAAGAGTCTATTAAGTTTAGTATAATATTGCTGTTTTTTTAACTTTATAGAGAAAATGGAGTATATTTATGCCAAAAGATTATGGTTTATCGATATGGGGTATGGATAATTTTAAAATAGATGGTGATTTTGTAGTAGTAAACTACAAATCTACCCCATCTTTATTAACTATTACTAAAGATATTAGAGATAGAGGATATAGAGGACCAATTTTATTAAGGTTTTCACACTTAATTAAAAAACAGGTAGATTTGCTATTTAACGAGTTTAAAAGAGCATCTAGTGAGTTTAACTATAGTGGTAAATTTAGAGCGGTTTTTCCTCTTAAAGTTAATCAGTATCCTAATTTCGTTAATGAGATTACAGAGTTATCTAAAGAGTACAATTATGGTTTAGAAGCTGGTAGTAAAGCAGAACTAATTATTGCAATGGCAAAGACACCATTAGGTGCACCTATTACAGTAAATGGATTTAAAGATAAAGAGATGATATCTCTATGTTTTATTGCTGCAAAGAGTGGACACGATATTACCGTAACAATAGAGGGACTTAATGAGTTAGAGACAATAATAGAGGTTTTTAGAGAGTTTAAAGAGAAGTTTAGTGACTTAGTAACTCCAAATATTGGTATGAGAATAAGAATGCATAGTTCAGGTGTTGGGGCTTGGGCTAAGAGTGGTGGATATAGCTCTAAGTTTGGTTTGACATCTACAGAGCTTTTAGAAGCTTGTGATATGCTCGATAGAGTAGGGTTGATTGATAGATTTAGCATGATACACTTTCATATTGGATCACAAATGGAAGAGATAGGACCACTAAAAAAGGCTCTAAGAGAGGCTGGTAATATATATGCAGATTTAAAAAATAGAGGGGCTAGTGGATTGTCATCTATAAATATAGGTGGTGGTTTGGCTGTAGAGTATTCGCAAACTAAAAGAAGCGAAAATAGAAACTACTCTATAGTAGAGTTTGCTAATGATGTAATATATTTAATGCAAGAAATATCTAAAAATAAAGGTGTTAAAGAGCCAGATATCTTTACAGAGTCTGGTAGGTTTATTGCTGCGAACCATACTGTTTTAATAGCACCAGTTCTAGAGCTATTTTCTCAAGAGTATCACGAAAAGAGTTTAAGATTAAAGAGCAAAAATCCACCTCTTATAGAGGAACTTTATGAACTATATACAACGATAGATAAAAAGTGTGCTAGAGAGTATCTGCACGATGCAATAGATCATTTAGATAGTCTGTTGACACTATTTGATTTGGGATATATAGATTTAGAGGATCGCTCAAATACTGAGATTTTAGTAAATTTAATTATTAAAAAATCTATATCTCTATTGGTAAAAGATAATAGTGATGAGTTAGTTAGATTACAAAATAAGATACAAGAGAAGTATTTAGTTAATTTCTCTATATTTCAATCTATGCCAGATTTTTGGGGTTTAGGGCAAGAGTTTCCAATAATGCCAATATCGAACTTAAGTAAAGAGGCTACTCAAGCTGCTTCTATATGGGATATAACTTGTGATAGTGATGGTGAGATAGCATATAGTGCTAAATCGCCACTTAAGCTACACGATATAGATGTCCAAAAAGAGGAGTATTTTTTAGCATTCTTTTTAACTGGTGCATACCAAGAGGTTTTAGGAATGAAACATAATCTCTTTACACATCCAACTGAGGCAGTGATTAAGTTTAATAAAGATGGAGATTACTATATAGATTCTATTTTAGAGGCACAAAATTTAGTAGATATATTGGATGATTTAGATTATGATATAGGAGAGATTGATAAACGCTTAAAGAGCATAATAGAAGATTCTAAATTAATTAATAGTGAGCAAAAAGAGATACTTTTAGGTAAGCTTTATCTATATTTAAGTGAAAATAGTTATCTTAAAACCATACAAGCAAATAAGGTATAAGATGGATCTATTGAAATTAATTATAGAAGACTTTAAGACAATACAAAAGAATGACCCAGCACTTCACTCTACATTTGAATTATTTTTTAACTATCCAGGAGTTTGGGGATTATTTTTTTATAGAATCAGTCATAAATTATATACATTAGGGTTAAGGTTTATTCCTAGATTTATATCTGCTCTTGGTCAGTTTTTAACAAGCATAGATATACATCCAGGTGCAAAAATAGGAAGAGGAGTATTTATAGATCATGCAACAGGAGTTGTAATTGGAGAGACAGCAGTTGTTGGCAATAATGTATTGATATATCAGCAGGTGACACTTGGAGGAGTTAGTTTATCTAAAGGGAAAAGGCACCCAACAATAGAAGATGGCGTAACAATAGGTGCAGGAGCAAAAGTTTTAGGTAACATTACTATTGGAAAAGATGCAAAAATTGGTGCTAACTCTGTAGTTATTAAAGATGTACCACAAGAGTGTACAGCTGTTGGTGTTCCAGCTCATATTATAAAAAGACAAGATAATAAAGAGCCCCTACGACATAATATTATGCCAGATATTGAGAAAGATCTATTTGTATATCTATTAGAGAGAATAGAACTATTAGAGAGTGCATTTGATAGTGGTAGTGTAGATAAAGATAAAGAGAGAGAGCTTAAAGCAAAACATCTAAATTATATTAAATCTATTTTAAGATAGAGAGTATTCTACCTTATATAAGTATAGACCTGCACCATCAGCTGGCTTGGTTATATACTTTTTTTTGGTTTCTATCTGTTCTTGAAGCTCTTCTAAACTTATTTTATAATTAGCAACACTTAAAGCAGCTGCAATCATTAGTCTAACTTGTGAACGTAAATATCCATCTGCATAGAAATATATAATAAGATAATTTTGTAGTTTAACTACTTTAGTTTTATATATTACTCTAATATCAGTTGTTGTAGGTGAGCCCTCTTTTTTTAAGAATTTAAAGTTGTGCGTACCATTAAATTTCTTTATTGCTTTTTTAAAAAGTTCTATACTGTTTAACTCTTCGTAAGAGACATACTCTTTTTCAAATATTGTTGGTTTTTTTAATTTTAAAATATAGCGATATACTCTAAGTTTTGCACTATATTGTGCATGAAAAGAGTTATCAACCACTCTAATAGATTTAAACTCTATATATTTAAGTTTAATATTTATATTGTATTGTAAATCTTTTAAAGACTTTTTTTGCCAAAAGAGAGGTAGATTAAAGTGTATAACTTGACCAACTGCATGTACACCCCTGTCTGTTCTGCCACTTCCAATCACTTTAGAGTTAATATTTAAGCTCTTTAGAGCTATCTCTATTTGTTCTACGATAGTACTATTAATATTTTTTTGTCTTTGAAAGCCAAAAAATTTTGAGCCATCATAAGCTATTATTGCTAAAACTCTCAACTATAACCTTTGTGCAACTCGTTTTTTATATACAAGAATAGAGATAGCAAACCAAACTATAATTGTTGCAATTAGCATATAGAGACTTCCACTTTTTCTAGTTAAAATAGATGGTATATATATTAATATAACACTCATTAGTATATAGATATAGGCTCTATTTTTTTGGTACCTTGGGTTATATATACCAAATGCAATATATAGCATAAAAAGTACAACTGGAGATATAGATATTAAAATATAGTAGTATAGTTTTTCTCTATTACTATCCCAAAACTCTAGTGTAGTTAAAATCTTTTTAGAATAGAATTTAGAGCTATTATATATTTTCATATTTTTAAAATCTACTATTTCAAAATTATCTATTTTATGTTTATATATTGATCCATTATTTAGACTTAGATAGCTAGTTCCATTTTTATCATTTTTAATATAACCATTTTTTGATACTAAAAGTTGTACTGTTTTATCATTATTTACTCTAAACATTGTAACACTTTTAAAAATTCCATCTATATTCTCTTCAATAAATATATGACTATTTCCAAAGTGTTGACTAAGTTTTTTTGGAAGTACTTTTAGATTTGATTCAAATATCTTTTTAGATTTAAAGTTATTCATCTTCTGGTTAGCATAAGGAGATATAAAAATACCTAATATTGCTATTAAAATAGTAAATAAAATTGCTATAGGTGCAATATATTGAATTAATTTTTTAGGTTTATAACCAATAGAGAATATTGCAGTAATCTCATTAGTTTGTGAAAGGTTTGCAAACGCATTAATTACACCACCTATAAAAGCTAATGGTATTGTTGAGAATATTATATCTGGAAGTACATATAGATAAAATGTAAAAAAATCTACTCCATCTAGTGTAATTTTAGATGATAGCTTAGAGATATTTATAATATATATTAAAGATAAAATTGTAAAAAATGGAACAAAAAGTGTTATAAAACTCTTTGAGAAATTACTTAAAATAAAACTTTTTAATCTATCCATACATTAAGACCTCTAGTAGGTTTATTAAAAACTCTTTATTTAAGTATGTAATATAAGTTGCCAAAGCTAAAAATGGTACAAATGGTACCATGGTATCTTTAGCAAATATTGATGGTAACATAGCTAAAATAGCAGATAAAAACATTGCAATAAAAAATGCTGGGTATCCTAAAAGGGCTGCCATTGTGGCTGCTACTATAATATCTGCTTCACCTAATGCATCTTTCTTGGCTAGTTTACTAACTGTAAATCCAAGTAGATAAAAGCCAACACCAGAGTATATAGCATTTAATAAATTATCTGTAAAACTTGGTGCAATTAATGCAAAAATTAATGCTGCTATATTTATAGAGTCTGGAACAGCATAGTATTTAAAATCTATCATAGTTAATGCTAAAAGCATACTAAAAGATAGTGCTACAAAAGGAAGATACCAGACTAAACCTAGCTTAAAGTATAAAGATACCCATATAAGTCCATTTATTAACTCTATAGTTGGATATATAGCAGATATTTTACTCTTGCAAAAACCACATTTACCACCAAGTATTAACCAAGATAGAATAGGTATATTGTGATACCATTTAAGTCTATTATTACATTTAGGACAAGTAGATGGTGGATTTGATATATCTATTTTATTTGGTACTCTATATATTAGTACATTTAAAAATGATCCAAAACTTATACCAAAAAGTGCTACAAAAATTGTTATAAGACTAAATTGATCCATATTTTCTCTCTCTTAAATTAAAATTTTCTAATATAGCGCTTAACTCACTACTATTAAAATCTGGCCATAGTGTATTAGTAAAATAGAATTCACTGTAAGCTACTTGCCATAGTAAAAAATTAGATAGTCTAATCTCTCCACTAGTTCTTATAAGTAGGTCTATATCTTTATATGGAGTATCTAGAGCATTTGATAGTGTATCGATAGTTATCTCTCTATTTTTATCGATTAAACTATTTACGGCTCGTACAATCTCATCTTGTGCTCCATAGTTTAGTGCTAAAACTTGAGTTAATTTACTATTATCTTTTGTCGCCTCTTTTGTTTTAGTAATAGTCTCTTTTAGTTGTTTAGAGAATGGTGCTAAGTCTCCAATAGTTTCAAACTTTACACCATTTTTATTATATGTATCTAGCTCTTTTTTTAGGTATCTATTTAATAGCTTCATTAAAAAATCTACCTCTAGCTTTGGTCGTTTCCAATTTTCTGTACTAAATGCATATAGTGTTAGGGTTTCTATTTCTTTATGATTAGAGCAAAAAGTTGTAATTTCTCTAACTACTTCAGCACCCTTTTCGTGCCCTTTTACTCTAGCCATACCTTTAGATTTTGCCCATCTACCATTACCATCCATAATAACTGCTAAATGTTTAATACTATTACTCAATACTGCTCTCCAACTCTTTGCTAAAGCTTAAAATATTAAATGCAATATTTAGTTTACTATCTAGTTTAAAGTGCTCTTCTCTACTTTTAGAGATACATGTAACTTCGTTTAAGTCACTTCCAAAATTATTATCTTTACCTAAAATATTTAAACAGACTGCATCAATACCTTTTTTATCTATCATCTCTGTTGCACTATCTTTAGCAGTGGCTTCATCTTTTTCTGCTTTAAATCCAACACTTATTATTCCACTTTTATCTAGAGATTTTAAAATATCAATACTCTCTAGTAACTCTAAATTCCATTCTGAGCCTAGCATACTCTTTTTGAGTTTTCCATCTTGTTTATATTTAACTCTATAGTCTGCTACTGCTGCTGCCATAAATAGATATGGACTCTTCTGTATCATTCCAATTGCATTTGGGTTATTTAAAGAGGCTCTGCTCATTACACCTTTTTTTGCAACTCTTATAGCATCTGTTGTGTACTCAAACATCTCTTCAGCATCTTCTACATCTAGAGTATATATCTCTTTTGGCATAGAGTTATCTCTTTTTGTAGTAATTAAACATACATCTGCGCCTTTAAAATAGAGTGCTAATGCTAAAGAGTTTGCCATTTTACCACTAGAGTTGTTACTAATAAACCTAACGCTATCTATCGCCTCTCTTGTTCCACCACCTGTTATTACTACTCTTCTATTGCTCCAAAACTCATCTGATAAAAGGTTTTTTACACCTCTATAGTAGATATCTAGAGGTTCCGCTAAAGCACCTTCTCCCTCATCGCCACAAGCAAGAGTTTTCACAACTGGTTTTACAATATCAATATCGTTTACTGCTAGCATCTTTAAAGAGCCTTCGGTATAGTGGCTTTTAAGCATCTGTGTATTTGCAGATGGTGCTATTATTAAATTACCTCTATAAGCTAGTGCACACTGTAGTAAAATTGTATCGGCAATACCTTTAGCTAGTTTATTAATTGTATTTGCAGTTGCTGGTGCAATAATAAAAGTATCACATTTTTGAGCGTAATCTATATGGTTTATATCGTTTGCCCAATCTTCTGAATCTTCAGTTAATACTCTGTTTCTTGTAAGTGCTTCAAATGTTAATGGGCTAACAAATTTTGTTGCACTGCTACTCATTACAACCTTTACATCTGCACCACTTTTTATAAATAGTCTTACAAGCTCACATGCTTTATAAACAGCAATAGAGCCAGTAACTCCAATTAATACTCTTTTACCTTTTAAATCTACTAAATTCACTATTTACCTTTAAAAAATTTCTTAAAAAAGCCATTTACTATCTTCTGTTTAACTCTACTAATTGCTAAAGCTCCTGTAGGAATATCATCTATTATTGTACTTCCTGCTGCTACCATAGTATTATCTTCTATTGTAAGAGGTGCAACTAGTTGAGAGTCGCTACCAACGAATACATTTTTACCAATTTTTGTTTGATACTTATTTTTACCATCATAGTTACATGTAATTACACCTGCACCAATATTTGTGCCACTATCAATTTTGCTATCGCCAAGATAGCTTAAATGTCCTGCTTTTACATCATTTAGTGTAGATTTTTTAACCTCTACAAAGTTACCTATATGTGAATCTGTTATTGTAGATTTTGGACGAATATGAGCCATCGGTCCAATTGAGCTATTTTTTACAATAGACTCTTCAACAACACTGTAAGCTTTTATATGAGATGATATAATTTCGCAATCTCCCTCGATTGTTACTCCGTTTTCTAAAATAGACTCTCCACTAAATTTAGCCATTGAGTCTATATATATAGATTCAGGATTTCTCATAATAATACCCTCAGCCATAAGGCTATTTTTTATTCTACTTTGCATAAAGTTTTCAGCTTGTGCTAAATGAATTTTAGAGTTTACACCCATAAATTCATCTTCATCTACTACTATTGGCTCTATTCTTTTACCATTTTCTACAGCCATTTTGATAATATCTGTTAAGTAGTACTCATTTTGTGCATTTTTATTATCTATTTTTGGTACAAAATTCTCTAAAATATCTTTACTAAAGCAGTAGACTCCAGCATTTACACTCTTTATATTAAGTTGCTCTTTATTACAATCTTTTTGTTCTACTATCTCTTTTGCAAAGCCATTTTCTATAACTACTCTACCGTAACCTGTAGGATTATTTAGCTCAAGTATAGTCATTGCAATATCAGCTTTTGATTCTACTAATGTTTTTAGTGTACTGCTCGTAACTAAAGGCATATCACCATTTAAGACTAAAACTTTATCTCCTATAAATTTCAAGTTTTTTAAAGCACCTCCCGTACCTGGGTAGTTTTTTAAATCTTGTTTTACAATATTTAAATCTTTAAAATTTTCTTCTAATTTATCTTTAACTAAATTAAATTTATGGCTTAATATTACAGTTATATTAGAGCTTAACTCTTTAGACTCTTCTAGAATATGAAAGAGCATAGGTTTTCCACTAATTTTATGTAGAACTTTTGGAAGTTCAGACTTCATTCTAGTGCCTTTTCCTGCGGCTAGAACAATAATTGACAGCGACATTTATATTCCTTTGGTAAAATATTGTAGAATTATATCAAAAATATATAGGAATTTAGGTGAATTGTAGACATTTTGGAAGATGTGGCTCATGCAGTAGCTACGATTTAGAGTACGAAGAGGCTCTAAATATAAAAAAAATTAGAGTTTTAGAGTTAATTGGCAGCTATATTGGTAATGAATTAGAGGTTTTTAAATCTCCAAACTCTGCACATCGAGCAAGAGCAGAGTTTAAAATATGGCATAAAGAGGGTATTGCACACTATGCTATGAGCAATATAGATAAAAATGGGGTAGAGCTTTTATCTCAGTGTCCTAAAGTTATAGAGCCAATTAGTGATATCTGGGAAGAGTTGTTGAAGTATATTAACAGTGTAGAAATTTTAAAGCACAAACTATTTAGTTTAGAGTATTTAGGCTCTTTAAATGGAGAACTATTAGTTACTTTGATATATCACAAAAAATTAGATAGTTCTTGGGAGATAAGTGCAAAAGAACTTCAAGATAAATTTAATATTTCTCTTATTGGAAGAGCAAGAAAACAAAAAATTGTTTTAGATAAAGGGTATATTGAAGAGACTTTAGATATAGATAGCATAACATATAGATACAGATACTATGAAGGTGGATTTACTCAACCAAATCCATATATAAATAAAGAGATGATATCTTGGGCAAAAGAGTGCATTAAAGATAATGGTGATGACTTTTTAGAAGCCTATTGTGGACTTGGTAACTTTACTATAGTTTTAAGTAAATACTTTAAAAAAGTTTTAGCTACAGAGATAAGTTCTAACTCAATAAAAGCAGCTAAAGAAAACTGTATATTAAATAATATAAATAATATAGAGTTTGTTCGACTAAATGCCGAAGAGACAGCATCTGCCTTAAATAAAGATAGAGAGTTTAGGAGACTAAAGGATATAGAGTTAGATGATTATAATTTCTCTACAATTTTAGTAGATCCTCCTCGTGCTGGTTTAGATGAGAGCTCTTTAAAATTGGCACAAAAGTTTAAATATATAGTATATATATCTTGTAACCCTACTACACTTGCTAGAGATTTAGAGGAGTTAAACAAAACGCATAGAGTTATAAAATCTGCAATGTTTGATCAGTTTCCATACACTACACATATAGAGAGTGGTGTATATTTAGTTAGGAGAGATAATGAAAAGTAGTTGGATATCACCACTATCGATTAATAATGAGTTTCTATTTAAACCAAGTAGCAAAGATTTTAGCGTAGAAGAGGTGCCACTATATGAGTTTAGTGGGGTAGGCGAACACCTAGTGCTAAAGGTAAGAAAAAAGAACCTTACAACATGGGAGATGCTAGATATTTTAAGTAATCACTTAGGTATAGCAAAAAGAGAGTTTGGTTATGCTGGTTTAAAAGATAAAAATGCTATTACAATTCAGTATATATCTTTGCCTAAAAAGTATAAAGAGAAGCTAGATAGTTTTGAGCATAATTTGATAAAAATATTAGAAGAGCATATACACGATAATAAGATAAGAGTAGGGCATTTAAAGGGAAATAAGTTTTGGCTTAGGTTTAAGAGAGTTCATGGTGCCAATTTAGATAAAATAGAGTCTGTATTAAAGTGGATAGGCAAAGAGGGTATGCCAAATTACTTTGGTGCACAGCGCTTTGGAAATAGTGGAGAGAACTATCTTGATGGTAAAGCAATTGTTGATGGTAAGTTAAAAATAAGAGATAGAAAAAAACGAGAATTTTTAATTAGTAGCTACCAAAGCCTACTATTTAATAATTGGTTAGCTAAAAGAGTAGAGATCTCAAGACTATTTAGCAGTTTTAACTCTTCTGATATAGAGAAAATTTTAGAACTACCTACTAACTCTCTAAAGGGTGTTGATAAGCAAAAACAGTTTTTTAAGTTAATAGATGGTGACTTCTATATGCACTATCCATATGGTAGAGTTTTTTATGAAGAGATTGATGTAGCAGTAGATAGGTTTAGTAAAAAAGATATATCACCAACTGGTCTTATAGCTGGAAAAAGAGTAAAAAGAGCAATTGATATTGCATTAGAGATAGAAAAAGGGTATGATATAACTATAAAAGAGATGGGAAGCAGAAGGTATGCTTGGATATTTCCAGAAATTAATAGTAAAAAATATATACCAGAAAATGCACACTATGAGCTAGGATTTTATCTACCAAAGGGCTCTTATGCAACAGTATTAGTAGATATATTAAAAGGTGTCGAGGTTGGAACCTAATTTAGATGAGTTGATAATTTGTAGGAGATGTGAAACACTACAAAAAAGAGTAGAGCTACCAAAAAAAAAGGTAGCTAAGTGTATAGAGTGTAATGAAGTTTTATATAGAAATATAGAAGACTCTTTTAATAAGGGTTTAGCTTTCTCTATAACATCACTTATTCTATTTATTATTGCTAATAGTTTTCCAATTATTACAGTTTTAATTACTGGTCAGATCAATGCTTTAACAATACCTAGTATGATATACTCTTTATATAATGAAGACTTTTTTGTTGTAGGCTCTATCGTTTTAGTTGTATTAGTTATTGCTCCACTATCTGTTATGTTATCTTATATTATAGTTGGTGTTTTTATAAAGTTAAAGATATTTAAATCTTTAACTAGACATCTAATAGCTTTTTTGGTAATTAGTAAAAGCTGGGAGATGATAGATATCTTTACAGTTAGTATTTTAGTTGCCTTAGTTAAGCTATTTGGTTATGCAGAGATTCATTTTGGATTGTCTGCTGTTGCTTTAGTACTTTTTGTAATAGTAGATATATTTGTATTAAAAAACATTAAACCTGTTGAACTTTGGACATATTATAGTAGAGAGTATTGTGGATGAAAAATAGATATATTAGCTGTAAAATATGCGAAAGTGTTAATCTAAAAAGAGATGGAGAGATATACTGTAGAGTATGTAAAAATAGAATAACTCAATCTAAGTCTAATAGTTTAAATAGTGCTTGGGCAATGCTAATTACGGCAATACTTTTTTATATTATTGCTAATGTCTATCCTATTTTAGTTATAGATAAATTTGGTATTATATCTTCAAATACAATTTTAGAGGGTGTTATTGTACTTTGGGAAGAGGGTTCATATCCAATTGCTATTATCATTTTTATAGCTTCTGTATTTGTACCTTTATTGAAGTTTTTTTTGATATTATATATATTAATAAACTATAAAAAGCCTAGAGTAGGCAGTAGAAAAATGGATCAATCTAAGTTATATCATATTACAGAGATTATTGGTCCTTGGTCTATGGTAGATGTATTTGTAGTTTCAATACTAGCAGGTGTAGTGCATGTAGGTAGTGTAAAGATTACTGCGGGTGTTGGTGCAACTGCATTTGTACTGATGGTATTTTTTACAATGTTATCTGCTATGTCTATAGATATTAGGTTAATAAAAGAGGGAAAAGATAGTGATTAAAGAGCCAAAAATAGATAATAAGAGCAGTTTTAGCTTCTTTACTTCAATTTGGATTGTTCCATTTATCGCTTTAATAATTGGAGGCTGGCTTGTCTATGAGCACTTTAGTAAGTTAGGTCCTAAAATACGTATAGAGTTTGCTAAAAGCAATGGTTTAATAGCAGGCAGTAGTGTAATTAAGTATCGTGATGTATCTATTGGTAAAGTTACAAATATAGAGATAAATAATGAAAAAGATGGTGTCATTGTATATGCAAGAGTAAATAAAGATGCAGAGAAATTTTTAAATGAGACTACGAAGTTTTGGATCGTAAAACCAGAAGTTGACTATACTGGAGTTAAAGGTTTAGATACTATTTTAAGTGGTACATATATAAGTATGTCTGCAAAGAGTGGAACAGATAGAGTTAGAGAGTTTAATGGTTTAGACTCTGAATATGTAGAGATAGGAGATGATGTATATTATGCTATTGAGTCATCTTTCTCATCTAGTATAAAAAAATCTACTCCTATATACTTTAAAGGTCAACAAGTTGGTGAGATTGTTAATATTAATTTAGATACAGAGAGTAAAAATATTATATCTATGGCTAAAATATATAAAAATTATGCAGCTTTAGTTAATAGTACTACAAAATTTTGGGTGCAATCGGCATTAGATATGAAGTTAAATGATAATAGATTAGAGTTTAATGTTGCCCCTTTACAGACTTTAGTTTTAGGTGGTATATCTTTTGATACAGCTTTTGATATAGATTATAAACAAGATTATAGTAAAATATATAGATTATATAGAAGTGCTACAGATGCAAGGAATATAAGGGTAGGATTGTCTAGACCTGAGATAAAACGATTTATATTTGAGTTTCAAGGTGATGTCTCTTCTTTAGATAGCGATACAGAGATTAAATATAAAGGTTTTAAGGTCGGTGAGATTAAAGAGTTAAATATTTTATATAGTAAAAAACTTAGAAATTTCGAAGCAAAATGTATTGGAGAGATAGATTTTGCAAACTTTAGTACAAAAGATGGAGATGGTTTTGATAACTTTAAAGAGTTAGCTAAAAAAGGGCTTGTAGCTAAATTAATAAAGAGTAACTTTTTACTAAATAGGTCTACAATAATATTAACAGAGAATAATGAAACATTCGTAGGGCTTATAAAAGATAAAAGATATAGTGCTTATATATTCCCAACAAAAGATTTAGAGAAGTCTAATTTAATAGCTACATTAAATAGTATCGCTTATAAATTAAAGAAGATCGATTATGATAAAGCAATTAATAATATTAACTCAATTATAGATAATACAAAAGAGCCAATAAAGAATCTTAATAGTATATTAAAAAATGCTAATAAAACTGTACTGTCAATTAACAAAGTAGTATCTAATAAGAGTTTTCAAAATATATCTGGTAACTTAAATAAAACTATTATTGAGTTTAAGAATAGTCTAAAAGATTTAAAAGGTTTACTTAATGGTTATAGCTCTAACTCTCTTTTTGGAGACAAACTAGATGCTACACTACAAGAGTTACATAATACAACAGATGCTACAAATAGATTGATTCACAAGCTTAATAAAAAACCTAACTCATTAATATTTGGAGATTAGATATGAAAAGTATATTTTTCTTAATTTTACTATTGCTACTTAGTGGTTGTAGCAGTAAAAGTAGTAGTTACATTTTTCCATCAAGTAGTATAGAACAGATAGCTAATACAAAAGTAGATATTGGCATAAAAAAAGTTGTAGTACCAAGTTATTTAGATAGTGAACATATTCTACTAAAAGATGGCATAGAGGTTAAGAGTTTAGATGCAGATTTTGCTGATATACCTAGTAAACTCTTGACACAAAAGAGTATAAATATATTAAAGAAGAGTCTAAGTAACCCAAATGTATTTTTATACCCATGGGAGGCTAAGAGTAAAATAGGATATATCGTAGATATTCATCTAGATAACTTTATGTATGATAGTGGATATGTAGCAGTTAATGGTAGTTACTACATAACAAGAGCTTCTGGTTCAACAATTATCTCTAAAAACTTTTTATTAAAAAGAGAGAGTAGCAAAGATGTAGATAGTATAGTTCGGAACTTATCTGAGCTTTTTGATAAGCTAATTATAGAAATAGCACAAAAAATAGCAAGATAATAGTAAAAATAGAGTAAGATTTCAAAAAAGTTTAAAAGGTAGACAATGAGTAATTATATGATTTTTTCAGGCACAGCTAACCCAGATCTTTCAGAAGAGATAGCAAACTATTTAGATATGCCACTATCGGGTGCAAAAATTAATCGTTTTTCAGATGGTGAGATAAATATACAAATTGCAGAGTCAGTTCGTGGAAAAGATGTATATATTGTTCAGCCAACTTCTGCTCCTGCAAATGCTAATTTAATGGAACTTTTAATTATGGTTGACGCTCTTAAGCGTTCATCTGCTAAATCTATAACGGCAATTATTCCCTATTTTGGCTATGCAAGACAAGACAGAAAGGCGGCACCTAGAGTTCCTATATCAGCAAAATTAGTAGCAGATATGTTAGAGACAGCAGGCGTTACAAGAGTTGTAACTGTAGATCTACATGCTTCTCAGATTCAAGGTTTCTTTAATATTCCTGTAGATAATTTATATGGGGCATCACTATTTATGGACTATATTAAAAATAAAAATCTTAAAAATCCAGTTATCGCTTCTCCAGATATTGGAGGGGTAGCAAGAGCAAGATATTTTGCAGAGAAATTAGGCTTAGATATGGTAATTGTAGATAAGCGTCGTCAAAAAGCTAACGAAGCTGAAGTTATGAATATAATTGGAAGCGTAGAGGGGAAAGATATTGTTCTAATAGATGATATGATAGATACAGCAGGAACAATGGTAAAGGGTGCAAAAGCACTAAAAGCAAATGGGGCTACATCTGTTATGGCTTACTGTACACATCCAGTTTTATCTGGTCCGGCATTTGACAGAATAGAGAATGGTGAGTTAGATGAACTAGTAGTATCTAATACTATACAGTTAACTCAAAAGTCAGCTAAGATTACTGTTTTAAGTATTGCTGATCTACTTGGAGAGTCAATTAGAAGAATAAATAATAATGAAAGTGTTAATTCACTTTTTAATTTTTAAGGTTATTAATGGCAAAAGAGATACAGCAAGTAAATATTAGGAACTTCTCTATTATTGCACATATTGATCATGGTAAATCTACTCTAGCAGATAGAATTATCCAAGAGTGTGGAGCAGTAAGCGATAGAAAAATGAGTGCACAAGTAATGGATACTATGGATATCGAAAAAGAGCGTGGAATTACAATAAAAGCTCAAAGTGTGCGTTTAAATTATGAAAAAGATGGAGAGATATATATCTTAAATCTTATAGATACTCCAGGACATGTTGATTTTAGTTATGAAGTTAGCCGTTCTCTTGCATCTAGTGAAGGTGCATTATTAATAGTAGATGCTGCGCAAGGTGTAGAGGCACAAACAATTGCCAATGTATATATAGCGCTAGATAACAACCTAGAGTTACTGCCTGTTGTTAATAAAATAGATCTACCAAGTGCAGACCCAGATAGAGTGTTAACAGAGGTAGAAGATGCTATTGGTTTAGATTGTACAGAGCATAATTTAGTATCGGCTAAAAGTGGTTTAGGTGTAAAAGATTTAATAGATTCAATAGTAGATAGAATTCCAGCACCTACAGGAGATGAAAATGCACCAACTAAAGCTTTAATATATGATAGTTGGTTCGATAACTATTTAGGGGCTCTTGCTTTAGTTAGAGTATTTGATGGTAAAATCGAAAAAGGGCAGATGATTAAAATTATGGGCTCTAAAGAGGAGAATCAAGTATTAAACTTAATGTATCCAAACCCAATTGCACCAATTAAAACTAATTCTATAGAGACTGGCGAGATTGGAATAGTAGTAATGGGTTTAAAAACGGTAGAGGGTCTAAAGGTTGGTGATACAATTACAGACTATAAAAATCCAACAGCAGAGCCAATTCCTGGATTCGAGCCTGCAAAGCCTTTTGTATTTGCAGGAATCTATACAATAGAGACAGATAAGTTTGAAGATTTAAGAGATGCACTAAATAAGCTTAAATTAAATGATGCTGCTCTAGCTTTTGAACCAGAGAGTTCTTTAGCACTTGGAAGTGGCTTTAGGGTAGGTTTTTTAGGTATGCTACATATGGAGGTTATTAAGGAGCGTTTAGAGAGAGAGTTTAACTTAGATTTAATAGCTACTGCACCAACAGTTGTATATGAAGTAAAGCAGACTGATGGAACTCAAGTAGTTGTTCAAAACCCAAGTGAACTACCTGATGCTTCTAAAATAGAGTCTATCTACGAACCATATGTAAAAGCTACAATTCTTACACCAAATGATTTTGTAGGAAATTTAATTAAACTTCTTAACGATAGAAGAGGTATTCAGATTAAAATGGACTATATAAATGAAGATAGAGTTCTTTTAGAGTATGATATACCTATGAATGAAATAGTTATGGATTTTTACGATAAACTAAAAAGTACTACCAAAGGTTATGCAAGTTTTGATTATGAGCCAATAGGTTTTAGAGAGGGTGATTTAGTTAAACTAGATATAAAAGTTGCAGGCGAAGTGGTAGATGCACTATCTATAATAGTACCAAAAGAGAAGGCAAGAACACGAGGATTAGCATTTGTTAATGAGCTAAAAGAGCTAATACCAAGACAACTATTTGAAGTTGCTATTCAAGCAAGTATTGGAAATAATGTAATTGCAAGAAGTAATGTTAAATCTATGGGTAAAAATGTTACTGCTAAGTGTTATGGTGGTGATATTACTAGAAAAAGAAAGCTACTAGAGAAGCAAAAAGCTGGTAAGAAGAGAATGAAAGCTATTGGTAAAGTTCAGGTGCCTCAAGAGGCATTTATGGCAGTACTTAAGATAGATAAATAAAGGGGTTTTATTGGATTTTATAAAAGAGTGGGCGTTTCATATTCATCTGATTATGGCTATATCTTGGATAGGTGGTAGTGTATTTATGTTTGTATTAGGTGTTACACTTAGAGACAAAAAAGCACAAAAAGAGGTATATCCACATGTAGGACCAATATTTGGCTGGTTCGAAGTTTTTGCGCTTATAAGCTTGCTTGCTACTGGTATTATTTTGGGTATAAACTATAATCTTTTTGATATCTTACTACACCCTAACAGCAGTAAAATTTCAGATGCATTAATTTATAAAGTATCTATAGTAATTGTCTTAACAATTGCTACAATAGTACATTTTATAATTGCTTATAGAACAAATGGTAAAGAGAGAACAAAAATAGAGAATATTATATCTCGTGCTTCATCTATGCTAATTTTTATTCTAAATCTATTTGTAATGCACTATGCTATTGTTTTAAGAGATATTTTATAGATGTCTCTACCTAAAAATCTTATCACTATATATGGTAGAAATCCTGTATTAGAGGCACTAGAAAATTTTGAACTTAAAATTTATGCGTTACATCTCTCTAAATCTAATAAAGAGTCTGATAAGCTAACAAAAATTACAAAATTAGCAAAAAAACGAAATATAGAGATTAAATACCATAATAAAGATACTCTTAGTCGAATTAGTAAAAATAGAAAACAAGATCAAGGCGTTGCATTAGATATTATACTGAATAATCTTGTTGATATTGACTTTTTAGATAATTTAGATAGCTATAGAGTTTTAGCACTAGATGGTATAGAGAACCCCCAAAATTTAGGTATGATAATTCGTTCTGCAACTGCTGGCTATATAGATGCTATTATTTTACCTAAAAAAGGTAGTGCATCATTAGTATCAGCTTTAACAATAAAAGCTAGTGTTGGAACAATTTTTAAACTACCAATTATAGAGAGTAACTCTCTATATAAAAGCTTAAAAGCGTTAGAGTCTAAATCTACTTTAATATCTTTAGAGTTAAGTAGCCAAGAGAATCTTTTTAGTTTAGATATACCTAAATATGCAATATTTATACTAGGTAATGAGAGCAGGGGAGTTAGCGAAGAGATTAGTAAATTATCAGAGTTAAAAGTTAAAATTCCAATGAATAGAGATGTAGAGTCTTTAAATGTTGCAATTACAGCTTCGTTAATCAGTTTTTTGTAAAAAAATTGCTAATAGTTTACAATATTTGAGATTTTATATAAAATTTAAAATTCATTTAAAGACAAATTAGTTATAATCCCGCACTAATTGAGTCTAGAGACAAATTAAAGGGTAAAAATGTACGCAATTATCAAAGCAAGTGGGCAACAGTTTAAAGTTAAAGAGGGTGATATCATCTCTTTTGATAAAATGAACTTAGAGCCAAAAACAGAGGTAGAGTTTAAAGAGGTGCTAATGCTAAATGATGGTGAACTAAAAATTGGAACACCATTAGTAGAGGGTGCAGTAGTTAAGGGCGAAGTGATTAACGAAGGTAGAGATAGAAAAGTTATTATCTTTAAGAAAAGAAGAAGAAAAGATTCTAAACTAAAAAGAGGTTTCAGAAGAGACTTTACAAGAGTTAGAATAACTAAAATAGCATAAGGAGAAGAGATGGCACACAAGAAAGGTCAGGGATCAACTCAGAACAATCGTGACTCAGCTGGAAGACGTTTAGGCGTTAAAAAGTTTGGTGGCGAAAAAGTTATACCAGGTAATATTATTATTAGACAAAGAGGAACAAAAGTTGTTCCAGGTACAGGCGTTAGATTAGGTAAAGATCATACTATCTTTGCAGTAGTTGAAGGTGTTGTTAAATTTGATAATAAAACTAAAGCTAAAAAAAGAGTATCTGTAGTTCCTGCATAATCTACTATTTTAGTTTCAGAGATTTTCTTTGAAACTAAAAATTTACTATAAATCCCAAAATTTTACTATATAATTTTTAAATTACTACTAGAACTTGTAAAATAAGTATCTCTTTATTAATTCTAATTTAAGAAATGACTTACTCTTTTGCTACTACCACTTATTAAGTAGTTTCGTAAAATTTTTGAAGAGTCTAAAAAGCCTTTATAATCAAAATTACTAAACTCACTTACCAAGCTTTCTATATTTACTTTATCTTGTAACAACTCTTTATGCATAGCATCTTTGCCCATCTTTTCAAAGAATATATTGGCTAGTCCTATATAGTTTAGCTTTATAAGCTTTGTGCCAATAAAATAATCGAGCGGCTTTGCGATATAGCTTAATACAAATGGTGTGCCAATAATAGCTGCCTCTAAAGTAGCAGTTCCACTACATATAAAAGCAAAATCAGCCTCTTTTAAAGCCTTTTTAGAGTTGTATTCAATATTAAACCCATCAAGATTGCCATAAATTTCCAAACTATCTTTAAAGTGCTTTGGCACAGCAATTGTGGCATTTAGTTTTAACTGCTTTGCCACTTCGCAAAATATTGGCATAAGCTTGGCAATCTCGGCTCTTCTGCTACCAGGCATAAACAGAATATTTTTAACCTCGCTTGGAGTAGAAGTTTTAAACTCTCTTATTTGGTCAAGCAGTGGATGCCCCACATACTCTATATTAGCATAGCTTGGATATATATCTTTTTCAAACGGCAAAATAGATAGCAATCTATCTACATTTTTAGCAAGTGCAAAGACTCTCTTTTTCTTCCAAGCCCAAGCCTGTGGCAAGATATAGTAAATTATCTGCTTATTTGGATACCTCTTTTTAATCTTTTTAGCCAAAGGCAAATTAAACCCAGAGCTATCAATTAAAAGCACCTTGTCGGCACTACTGCTTAACTCTACCATCTGCTTTGCCAATTTCAAAAAAAACGGCAATGACTTAATAGCATCACTAAACCCCATAATGGACCTCTCTTGCATATCTACTATTGGGCTTCCAAACTCTCTACTAAAAACCCCCACCAACTCATAACTATCCAAATGCTTCAACACTGAGCCAAGATGCACATTTGCCGAATGCTCCAACGCACTAACTAAAATCTTTTGCTTTGCCAAATATTATCCTTTAACCTCATAAAATCCCAAGCTCACTCGATATATCTTTAATAAGCTTAGAGAGTGGGCGTTTGTGTAAGTCTTTATCTTGTTTATAATTAGAAAAAAGATACCTATAAATCTCATCTTCACTAAAACCAAACTTTGAAAGTTCTTCTATATAACTTTTTGGATAATAAGCTTTTTTGATAAGTAGTTCTAACACTATATCTTTATGCTGTTTATAAAGTTCTTTTAATTTAAAAATTTCTATATTTGCTGAATTACCACTAATTTCTATATCAAAACTATTAAAATTATATCTATTTTTTTCAACTTCTGAAAAATTTATTTTATTTGGTATATATGTAAAACTTATATCTTTATTTTTTACAATATATGGATTTATCAAGTCATTACTAAACTTTTCTTTTTTAGTATGGTTGCAACTTGGACAAGATGGTATAAGATTATAAAAACTCATAGCAAAAAATGGATATTTAGATTTTGGATAAAAGTGATCTATTTGTGGTCGCATTTTTCCATTTGCATTTACAACTGTAAATGTGTAGTTTCTATTGCAGTAAGGACAGGTTTTTAAATCTAATTCTTTAACAAATCTATATGCACCATATTTAGTTCTTGTAATCCAATTGTCATATTCTTTTCCAAATATCTTAAATCTTAATACTTTATTTAATTCGCTATCTGTATTTACAGAAGATGGAAAATTGGTTTCAAAAAATTTTATGTATAATTTTAATTGTTCAACATTTGCAGAAAGTAGTTTTTTAATCTCTTGTTTATTTGATAGATAAATTAAGCAATCTATTGTTTCTTTATAAAGATAAAATTTTTTTAAAGCAATATCGACCTTTTTTTTAATAAATGATGTTATCTCTACAATATGAGTTTCAAAAAGTTTAGGATTAAAGTTAATCTTTACCACTTCTTATCCTTTCTATTTCAGCTTCTAACTCTCTAATCCTCTCCTCATTAGTTTTTGGATACTTTTTTTCATACATTTGCAAAAGCTTATCTTTTAAAAATGTCTCTCCTATAGCTTCTATAACTTTTTTGATATTATTTTCTTTAACAGATATTTCATTAATACTCTTTTTATCATTTAAAAAATCTATTATCTCTTGAATTTTTCTCTTTGCAAACTCCCCCATAAGCCCACCTTCCATAAAAAAGCTATCACTTAGCAGGGTATGGATATTTGCACCAAAAGTCTCTTTTTTATCATTAAGCCCATCGACTACTATACAATTACCCTTTTCATCGGTATCTAAAAAGATGATATTTTCTATTGGCAAATCAGACAAAATAAATGGTGAGTGTGTAGAACAAATTATTTTAAATTTAAAAGAATCATATTCTTTCAACACATTGATTAAAAAATTTAAAAAATCTTTTTGCCACTGAGGATGCAAACCTTGCTCAACTTCATCTAATAACAAAATCACATCTTTATAATCATGAGCTTTTATATTTTCTAATTGATTCAATAAACTATAAATAAATTTAATAATAAATTTTTGTCCATAACTCAAAGAGTAAAATGAAACATTATTTTTATCAAAAAATTCAACATCTACCCAAGGAGGAAGTTTTAATAAAAGTTTTTCATTTTCATTTATAACTTTTTCACCACTTAGTAATTCAAATTCTAAATCTTCAGTTTCATGTTCCTCTATATAGTCAAGAAAATCAAATGTATCTTTTATTTTTTTTACTTTATATTCAATAGAATCATCATATAAATTAGCAAATTTATATGATTTTATGCAACCAATTAAACTATCAAAGTTTTCATCTAAGTTATCTTGTTCCAAAAATTCCTTAAAGATTACATTCTTAATAACTGAATAGCCACTATCTTTATATTTGTCAATTGTTTTTCTGAGTATATAATAATATGAATAATTTTTAAAATAATCAGCATTCCAACCTTCTGATGCAATTTCTTCAGTTTTTGAAAAAATAAAATCATTATTTTTTGAAATATTTCTTGATTCATATGACAATTTACATTTTTCAGCTACAAAAAACTTTTCAATATCTTCAAATGTTTTTTTATTTTGTATAGCAAAATACAACATATCTTTTGTTGCTAGGTAGTCTATATTTGATAAATGTATCTTTTTATCTGACTTATTTGGCTGTAATAAAATAGGAGTACTATAATCATCTGTTTTATGATATAGCCTATCTAAATCTAAATTATTTTCATTTGTGTCAAGCCATTCCAAACTGTAATTATAATGAAATGTAAATGGTTGACTATCTCCTAAGCTATATTTTTCTCTATCCTCAAAAGAAATAACTGTATTATTTATTTTATTTACTCTAACATTTAGAAGTCCACCACTTAATTCCTTAAAATAATATTTTTCATTTGATTCATTATAGAATACACTTAATATACCCATGCTCTCATCAATTGGCGTATTACCATCATACATTAAATTACAAAGTAATGATTCAAATACATTACTCTTCCCACTCCCATTCTTCCCCACAATAGCTGTCACATTAATATTTTCGCCAAAAAAGTTCTCTATATAGTCATCATTCTCTTCTATAATTAATTCACTATTCTCTTCATCTAAAACTTTCTTACCATTT
>CAMZLH010000017.1 GCA_947311565.1 uncultured Nitratifractor sp. | reverse complement strand
GAGCCATTTGCCTATTTTCAAATAGGAGTTGATAACGATACAAAAGCTAAAATAGAGTCTCTTATTGCACAAAGAGATATTGCAAAAAAAGATAAAGAGTATAAAAAAGCTGATAGTATCAGAGAGGAGATTTTAAGAATGGGAATCTTTATTATGGATAGAGCAGAGGGTACGGTTTGGGAGAAGATATAAGAGCTAAAACTCAAATGTATATGAGAGTATCAATAACAAAACCAATCTCTTTGCTGAAACTTTTAGTTATCTCTTCTTTTATTTGTGTTATTATTTTATATAGTTCTTTTTCATGAATAGATAAAGACTATCTAAACTTTACTTTAGTCATCTTTTTTTGGCTAAGGTGTTGTAAGTTATATTTAAATATTAATAAAAGGAATTGTCATGAGAGTATTGATAAATATTATATATATATCTCTATTTGCTTCAAGTCTATTTGGAGATCAACTTAAAAATGAGATTAGAGGTAATAGTTATAGTAATTTAAAAACTACATACATTAATAGTATGGGTGTGAATATTACTATTAAGCATCCCAAAAGTGTATATGCAGGAGATATATATACTATTTATGCGTCTATGACAAATAAAATTGATTATGCGAGAATGGGTGGACTTACTCTATCTTTTCCTCAATATAATTCAATAGATGCTGATGTATTATCAAAAAAATTTGATAAATTAAATGGTTATTTACCACCATCAAAACTATATAGTAAAGTTTATGATAGAAATATTCCTATTGATTATTATGTAATTGAGGGATGGGAAAATAAATGGTCTTATAATAGTACAAGATATATGAAACTAGAACTTAAAGCCCCTTATAGTATCAATCAAATAGATATAAATGTTAGAGGTGTATTAGTATTTGGTAAAGGAAGAGACAAAAAAGAGATAGCAGTACCAAGAAGCAGTTATATTCAAGACCAACAAGGATATAATGTAAAAAGAATATCTATTAAAGTAAATAAATAATAGGAATGATGTAAATGAGACACTTTTTATCTCGTTCCAATCCGTCCTCTCGCCAATGCCAATGAAATAAACTTATAACAATCCTCTTTGATGTTAGCTTTAGAGGGGTCTAAACTCATCTGTAACTTTTCGGGGTCTATGCTATACTTCCCATTTTCATCTATACTCACAGCATGAGGAAACTGTTTTTTTAATAGCTCATAGTTTATGTCGTTTATGCTTTGCTCATCTATCACATTCTTTTGTGCCATTTACTATTTCCTTAATTACTATCGATAATTTTTACACTATCTCTTTAATACTATTTTAAGTTTTAAATGAATTATAACATATTTAATTTATATAAAGAGAGATAAAACCCAATAGCAGTAGCAAGTGCCTTAGATGTAGAGTTCTCTTTTTGCAAGGTATCTCCGTAAATTGTTATTGAGTTATTGTAACATAAAAAGATAAACTAAGTTACATAAAGGTTTTAATAGAGATTTATCTACACTAAGCGATAGATTAAGATTTTTTAGTAGTAGCGATATAGCTCTAAATCTCCATTGAAATCTTCGGCTATGTATGTGCAGTTACCTATCCAATCGCCACAGTTTAGGTAGTTTATATTTAAATCGGTAGCTTTAGCAGATTTATGAAAGTGACCACATATTACAGTATTGCATCTGTTTCGTTTGGCTCTTAGTATCATATATCGGCTAAAGCTTTTATGTAGAACTACCTTTGCAATTGCCTTTAAAATATGACTGAGGTACTTTTTAATTACTTTTTTTAGCTCTTGATTTTTTAATTTTATGTGCGTTCTTTTATCTATATATTTTAGAGATTGCAGTA
The DNA here is from genome assembly GCA_947311565.1 of uncultured Nitratifractor sp. Lineage (GTDB taxonomy): Bacteria > Campylobacterota > Campylobacteria > Campylobacterales > Sulfurovaceae > JAADEQ01. The sequence goes on along the minus strand of CAMZLH010000017.1, from coordinate 8,647 downwards.
CTTTATCTTTAGTGTCGTAACTATCACCATGCTCTATTAAAATTTTATATTTAATAGCTTGATATATATAGTTTTTATGCATATCTACACTACTTAAAATTTTTGGCATAGGTACTTTACGGCTCTTTTCGTGGTTGCCAATAATATATATAACTTCGCACTCTTTACTCTCTAAAAGTTTTATAAATCTCTCTAGCTCTAAAGATGGCTCTTGCAGATTACGGTAGATTATATCGCCAACTAAAAAAAGTTTTTTGCACTCTATATCTTCGATAAATTTAAATAGTTTTTTGTAGTTTGTAATATCAGAGCCAATGTGTAGGTCTGATATAAATATTGCATTAAAAGTTAGATGGGACATTAGCGTTAATTAGGTTAAAAAACTCGCTACGAGTTCGTAAGTCGCTCTTAAATAGACCTCGTAGAGCAGAGCTTACTGTTGTAGAGTTAATCTTCTCTACTCCTCTCATCTCCATGCACATATGTCTTGCGTGTACAACTACTGCTACACCTTTTGGTTTAATTGTATCATTAATTGCATCGGCTATCTGCTCGGTTAATTGCTCTTGAATTTGCAATCTTCTTGCATAAACCTCTACAACTCTAGGAATTTTGCTAAGCCCAACAACTTTTCCATCTGGAATATAAGCTACATGCACACGCCCGATAATTGGTAGCATATGGTGTTCGCACATAGAATAGAACTCTATATCTCTAACTAGCACCATCTCGTCGTTAGTTGTAGAGAATAGGGCTTTGTTTAGTATCTCTTTTGGGTCTTGTTTATACCCCTTTGTTAAAAACTCGTAAGCTTTTGCAACACGCTGTGGAGTTTTAAGTAAACCTTCTCTATTTGGGTCTTCACCTATGTTTATTAAGATATCTTTTACTGCATTTTCTATATTTTCTTGGCTCATAATGTCTCTTTTTAGATAAATTGTAACATAAATTGCAAAAAAGTTATCTAAATTTGGTATAATAACTACGCTTTAAGCACAATAATAAGGAGAAATTTATGGCTTTATATGATAGAGATTATATAGAAGAGAGAGGCAACGCATTCGCACTAAGTGATGAGCGTATTAGTTTTTTAAAAAAGACATATCAACTATTAGCACTTAGTATGATAGTAGCTGCTTTAGGAGCATACTTAACTTTACCATTTGCAGCAACTGTAGTTAAGTTTAAATGGTTGATTTTTGGAGCAGAACTTTTAGTTCTTTTCTTTGGACTAAGCATGACTCGTGGTAAACCAGGTTTAAATATGATGATGCTATTTTTGTTTACATTCTTAACTGGTGTTTCATTGGTTCCTATGTTAGCTGGATTAATTGGTATGGGCAAGGCTGGGGTAATTGGTAATGCATTTTTAGCTACATCTGTACTATTTGGAAGTTTAAGTCTATTTGCAATTAACTCTAAAACAGACTTTAGTAGTTGGGGTAAACCACTATTTATTACACTAATTGTTGTAATTGTTGCATCTGTTGTAAACCTATTTTTAGGTAGCGGTATACTTGGTATGATTATAAGTGCTGCTATTTTACTACTGTTTGGTCTGTTTACAATTTATGACACTCAAAACATTATAAATGGTGCATATGATAGCCCAGTAGATGCAGCAGTTAGCCTATTTTTAGACTTTTATAATATGTTTGTAGTTCTTTTACAATTCTTAGGTATTATGAGTGACGACTAAGATAGATAGAGTATTAGATGCAAATCTAAATAGATTAAAAGAGGCGCTTAGAGTATTAGAAGATACTCAGCGCTACATATACGACAATGCAGAGCTTAGCTCTGCTCTTAAAGAGCTTCGACATCAGTTAACTCCACTAATCTCAACTACTAGACTTAAAAGCCGCGATATAGAGGGCGATGTAAGCAAAGCTACAATTGCTAGCGAGTTAAAAAGAGAGTCGATAGAGCACTTAATAGCTGCTAATTTTTCTCGTGCTACGGAGTCTGCAAGAGTATTAGAAGAGACATTTAAGTTGGTTGATGTAGAGGCTTCTGCTAAAGCAAAATCTATTAGATATAGATTGTATCATTTAGAGAAAAAGGTATTTGGATTTTGAGTATAATATTTGGACCAATAAACTCTAGAAGATTTGGTAAGTCGCTAGGGGTAGATTTAAGCCCAAGCTCTAAACAGTGCAATTTTGATTGTCTATATTGTGAACTAAAGGGTGCAAAGGTAGTTGACTCTTTTAGCGAAGTAGTTAGTGTTAATAGCGTTGTAGAGGCTATTAAAGAAGCATTAAGTGTAAATCAAGATATTGACTACTTGACAATTACAGCAAATGGAGAGCCAACTCTATACCCACATTTAAAAGAGTTAATAGTTAAGATCAATAGCTTTAAAGGTGATATAAAAACACTTATATTGACAAACTCTGGTACAATAAATAGCAGATACACACAAGAGGCTTTAGTGCTTTTTGATAGTGTAAAGCTATCTTTAGATTGTGCTACAAAACACTGTTTTAAACTACTTGATAGAGCGAGTAAAGAGATAGATTTAGATAGTATTAAAAATGGAATGTTAGAGTTTTCAAAAGTTTATAAGGGCGAGCTATTAATAGAAGTACTATTTGTAGAGGGAATAAACGATAACAGAGATGAGATTAAAGAGCTAAATAGCTTCTTACTAGAGCTTAATGCAAAACGAATAGATCTATCTACAGTAGATAGACCACCAGCTTATGCAATTAAACCTATTAGCTACGATATACTACACCAGCTCTCGTTAGGATTTAGTAAAGATTTACCAATATCTATTGCTACAAAACAAAATTTAAGTGGCAAAAAATATAACTATAGTAGTAGCGAGATTTTAAATACTCTATCTATGCGACCTCTGTCAAAAGATGATATAGAGATACTGTTTAGCCAAGAGTCTATAGATAGATTTAATAAGCTCTTAAGTAGTGATAAATTTGTTACAATCAGCAGTGCAGGAGTAGAGTTTTTTAAGCCAAAGGAGAGCCAATGAGAGAGGTTGCCATACTACAATTAAAAAATAATCCAGATTATCAAAAAAACTTAGATAAGATTTTAGAGTATCTAAAGAGTCTAGATAGCGAGACTATAATAGTTGCACCAGAAGTTTCTCTGACTGATTACGATTATGAGAACCTCGAAGATGCTGCTAAGTTTAGTGAGTATGCATTGGGTATACTTTTAAAAGTTGTAAAGAGCCAACTCTTGGTATTGACACTTTTGGTAAAAGAGGGTGAATATTTTTATAATGAGGCTATTGTAATACACAATTGTAAAGTAATACATAGACAAAAAAAATATAAGCTATTTAAACTAGGAGATGAACATAAGTTCTTAAGAGCTGGTGATGGCAGTGATATTGTAAAGTTTACACTTGAGGGTGTAACATATGGTCTGCTAATATGCTTTGAACTTAGGTATAAAGAGCTCTGGAAGAGGCTAGAGGGTGCAGATGTTATCTTTGTTCCTTCACAATGGGGAGAGCCAAGAAAGAGACATTTAGAGATTTTAGCAAATGCTTTAGCTGTTGTAAACCAGTGTTATGTATTGGTTGCTAACTCTGCAAAAGATGGAATGGCTAGCTCTAGTACAATAAATGCTCCAATGGGTGGTGTTGTTATAGATGACGCAAGTGAGATAATAAGGGGCTTTATAGATCTAAAACAAGTTAAGTTAATGCGCAGATATATAAAAATTTATTAAAAGATAAACCTTTATTAAAACAACTTTTAAAACTGTAAACTTAAAATATAAAAGTGTAAATCTGTAAATAATGTATATTAAATAATATTATACAGTAAAAACTCTTCTCTTTTTAAAAAAAATATTATATAATATAAAAAACATAGCTTGGGGTATCTCTATTTATACTAGAGTATTATTTAACTTTAGATTATGCATTACAACTACTTTACAAAATCTAACAGAATAATTTAGGTTGTAAAGTGTCATAGTGTATATTATTTAAGTAGCTTTACTGTTTTTACAACTAGTCAGGGAAAGGTTTTATTATGATGACTAAGTCTATTTTTATGGATAAACTAGCACAACAGAGAAGAGAACACTATATAAAAGATATGATAAGCCAAATCAATAATAAATTTCCACTAGAATTAGAGATTAAGAGTGCAATGCTAAGTATTGATAGAGAGGTTTTTGTATCTGATATTTTTAAACACTTAGCATATAGTTTAGATGCACTTCCTATGGATAGTGAGCAGTGGATTAGCTCTCCACTTACTGTTGCTAAGATGACCCAACATCTAGAGCCATATAGTTGCGATAGTGTACTAGAGATTGGATGTGGAAGTGGATATCAAGCAGCAGTTCTTTCTAAACTTTTTAGAAGAGTATTTACAATAGAGAGAATAGACTCTTTACTACAAGAGGCAAGAGCTAGATTTAGAAGTGAAGGCATAACAAATATAATCTCAAAATTTGATGATGGAAATAGAGGGTGGCAAGCATTTGCACCTTTTGATAGAATAATTTTCTCTGCGGCACCTAAAGAGATACCTCAGATACTATTTGATCAACTAGCAGAAGGAGGAATATTGATAGCACCAGTTGAATATTGTGGTTTACAAACCATTACAAGATATTACAAAACAAATGGTCAAATCACAACAGAAGCGATAGAGAATTGCCATTTTGTACCAGTATTAGAGGGGAAAGAGTATTAAAGTAAATTGATATTTAACTTAACATATTAATGTAAACATACTGTTATTTTATATTAAGTTAAAATTATTAGAAAGGAGTCTTTATGAGTAAATTAATTAAGCCATCAGAGTATGCAAAGAGTAGTGGAATATCTAGACAAGCAGTATATGCTAAAATAAAAAAAGGGCTATTAAAATCAAAAAAAGTTGATGGTAAAATATTTATAGAGCTTGATAGCTCTGTCGAGATAGATAATAAAAAGCATAACATAGAGTTAATTAAAAAAAGCGAAACTCAAAAAGATCTAATTTTAGCTAAAGATGAGACAATAAAAATTTTAAAAGATACTATTAAAGATTTAAAAGATACTAATAATTTAATAGTAGGAACATTAAAAGGCGAAGTTGATCTCTTAAAAGATGCTTTTGGTGAGATGCAGCACCTATATAGAACTCAAATCGAACACTTACAAATTAATAAACAGCCTCAAATAGAGAATAAAAGAGATATTAACATTATAGATGAGAAGAGTTATATTGAGATTAAAGAGTTAGCTAAATATCTTGGTCTAGATAAAAAAGAGAGGAAACAATTTACAAAACATGCTACAAAACTCTTTAATCGTGGTGACTTTAGATTTGTAGATGTTAACAATGAAATATATGGCTTAAAGGGTGCCATATATGATGATTTTCTTTAATATAGTATCAAAATAGATATTAAGGTTTAATCTTCTCTGCAAAGACTGCTGTAAAGTAATATTTCTCTTTTCCTTTTGTATATGCTATACCTACATTTGAAAATCTAGAATTCATTAAAACATTACAGTGTACTGGATCATCTAACCAGTGTTTAATAGCCTCTTTAAAGTAATCTTCTGATTTTTTATTTTTTAATCTTTCACTACTATATACCACAGTTATATTTTCACCAACTAGCATACTTGGTCTTGTTGGGTATCCAAAATATTTTATTCTATCTATAAAAGTACTTTTAGAGTTTAGATTAGATTTTGCAACATCTACTACATTTCCAGAGCCACCATGACTAAAAAAAGTACTAATAGCCATATCACTAGAGTGGTTAACTGCTGCACTTGCTAAGTAGTTATTCCAGTTTAAAGGTGCAACAGGTTGAGAACATTTTGCACCCTCTCCCCTAGCTTTATTAATTATATTTAACATCATCTGTTTATCTGCAATAAAATTACTATCTCTATTTATAGAACTATCTACACTTACAACACTATTGTTGCTTGTGCAAGAGCTAAAGATACTTATCACAATTAGTGTGAATATAATTATTTTCATTTTTACCCCATACAGTTTAATTAGACTTTTAAAAAGTATATCTAAATTCTATTTAAATATAGATTTATCGCCAAACTATAGGTTTAATATTAATATATAGTAAATACTTTTATAATACTTTTGTAGATTAAAAGTATAGATATTAAAAATTTATAAAATAAATATTACACTATATACTTATCTACAACCCACCTACTAAAAGGAAATGAGCAGGTAAATGCTGGCGATACAGCGTTTAATATATGAATACTATCTTCATTATATTCAACAACAAAATCTTGAACAAGCTCTAAGGTGTCGGTATTTAATAGCTGTGCTCTTATGCCTGGGGTACTCCAATCTTTAAAGTTTGAACTATTTATATCTTTAACCAAAGATGTTGACAAATTAGAGAGATAAGATTTAGAGTACTTCTTTATCTCCTCTATTGCTAAACTTCTAAAATCAAAACTATTTGTTAAAAAAAGTTTTGCTTCGTAAAAAAGTATATTTAACATCTCTTGGAATGAAAAGTTATCTAACATATTGTAGTTTTCTCGCCAGAGTGCAGGTATTGCAGTGGGTCCTATCTTTATAGTATTATCAACCATAATAGTATAGTGAACGCCCAAGAATGGGTTTTTTAAATTTGGTACTGGATATATATTTGTTTTAATAACCCTATTTGCACCACTATACTTTAAGTATATACCTTTAAATGGTATTATCGTATATTTTTTACAAAGTCCAAAATCTTTAGCTATCTTATCTGCATATAGACCAGCTGCATTAATAAATTTTGTAAACTCTATTTTACCTTTTGATGTTAATATTATACTATTGTCAAGTCTCTTAATATATTTACAATTTAATATAATATCTACACCTCTATTTTTAAGTATATCTGCTAATTTTTTTGTAACTTCTTTTGGATTAACAGTTGCAGTGGTTGGGCTAAATAGTGCAATATCTATAGTTTTAACATTTGAATCTATAATTGAGAGCTCATCTTCGTTAATTATCTTTACATCTACACCATTTGCAATACCTCTACTATAAAGCTCTTTAATTGTCTCTACTTCATCTTTATTTTGAGCTACTACAACTTTTTGAGACTCATTTAACTCTAGATTATGCTCTTTACAAAAGCTCTTAATCTCCATATTTCCATCTTTTGTAAATTTAGCTTTTAGTGAATTAGAGGTATAGTAAAACCCTGCATGTAAAACACCACTATTTCTACCACTTGCATGTATAGCTACATCATTCTCTTTTTCTATTATAGCAATTTTTGCATCTGGATACTTTATATTTAACTCTTTTGCAATACTTAAGCCAATAATACCAGCTCCTACTACTAAGTAATCGTATCTCATATTATCTCCATTATTAAAATTGAACCCTATTATTAACCTAGGCATTCACAACATCACTAACTAAATTAAACTTTGATAAACCAACTTTATAATAATAACAGCGACTACAATTAAAAAGAATACTCTAATAAACTTTACCTCTTTTTTATGCACCAAACTAGAGCCTGCAAATGCACCTATAATCTGCCCTGCACCCATAACAAACCCAGCAATCCATACAACTAAACCAAAGTATATAAATAGTGAAAGTGAAACAATATTGCTAACAAAGTTAAAGAGCTTAGTCTGTGCAGTTGCTCCTTTTAGATCAAGTCCAAGTAACAAAATAAGTGCCATAGTCCAAAAACTTCCAGTTCCAGGACCAAAAAAGCCATCGTAAAAGCCTATTAACAAACCAAAGAGAATATAAAATAGTCTCCTGTCCATCTTTTGGTGACTCTTTTGCATACCTAGTTTTGGGCTAAAAAGAGTATAAATAAATATAACTATAAGCATAACAATAATAAGCAAATTTAAAGAGTCAGCCTTAAAATACTGCACAGCAACTGCCCCACTAGATGCACCAATAAGTGTAAAAACAACGCCCATAATTAACTCTTTTGGACGAATAAGCCCAACTCTTGTGTAGTTTAATGTAGCAGTCAAAGAGCCAAAAGAGCTTTGAAGTTTATTGGTAGCCAAAGCCTGATGAGGAGGCATACCAACAGCCAAAAGAGCAGGCAAAGTTATAACCCCACCGCCACCCGCAATAGAGTCTACAAACCCAGCCATAACACCACTAAAAAAGAGAAGCACTAACGATAAAATATCTAAACTCAAATCTTACCTTTTTTCTAAATTATACAATATTTTCGCAATAATCTCAACACCTTGGGCTATCTCTTCAAAAGTGCTATGGGTAAAGTTAAATCTAACCTCATCGGATTTGCCACCAAACTCTATACCAGGGACAAATATAACACCTCTTTTTAGAGTTTGTTTTAGTATCTCTTTTATATCTACACCTCCAAAATTTCCATAAACAAACATTCCACCATCTGGCTTAATATAATTAAATGTTGGCAACTCTTTATCTAACATTTTACAAAAATATTGCATTTTCTCTTTGTAGTTGGATCTTAGCTTTTTAATATGGTGATTAAAGCTCTTAGACTCTTTTAAAAAGTGATATATTGCTTGTTGAGACAAAGAGTTGGTATGCAGATCCATAGTCTCTTTATATACAATTAGTGGGTCTAAAAGCTCTTTAGAAGCTCTAATCCACCCAACTCTAAGGGCTGGTGCTAACACTTTAGAAAATGAGCCCAAATGATAACT
>CAMZLH010000016.1 GCA_947311565.1 uncultured Nitratifractor sp. | reverse complement strand
TTAGCAAAAGCACTTGGTAGAACTACAGTAGAGAGAGATTGGGCAGTGGGAAAGCTAAAGAGCTTGGACTTATCTAAAAGACAAAGTCTTGTCGACTCCAAGCTCACAACACTATCAAAGACAAGACAAATCAAGCTTTTAGGTATAAATAGAAGTAGATTCTATTATAAGCCTCTACCATTTAGTAACCATAATTTGAAAATACTAAATCAAATCGATGAGATTTATACTGATAATCCTGAATATGGTTATAGGATGATACATCAGCAACTCTTAGAGGATGGATATACCATAGGTAATAACAGGGTGCTTAAATATATGGGGATACTAGGCATTCAGGCACTCTATCCTCAAAAAAAGAGAGTACCGAGTATGAAGGATAAAGAACATCCAGTTTATCCATACCTACTTAAACCATACTGGTATAAAACAGGTAAGACAACAAAAGCCGTCAATGTAGATACACCAAATGAAGTATGGAGTGGTGATATAACTTATATTAGAATGAATGGAGGGTTTATGTATCTAGCTGCAATTATAGATTGGAACACTCGAGCTATCTTAGCATATAAGCTATCAAATTCCATGGATGCTACTTTAGCAACAGATGTCCTTAAAATGGCATTAGCTAAATATCCTGCACCAAAGATTTTTAACTCTGACCAAGGGAGTCAATATACCAGTTATGAGCATACCCAAATACTTAAAAGTAACAATATAAAAATTTCAATGAATGGCAAAGGTAGAACTATTGATAATATCATTATTGAAAGATTTTTTAGGACACTTAAACAGAGCAATATATACATTTCAGATTATAAAACAATTAAGGAGTTAAAAGAAGGAATTAAAGCATATATCTATAAATACAATTTCAAGAGGTTTCATTCATCACTAAACTACCAAAAACCGATGAGTGTTTATCTTAGTTTTATAGAGAAGGTGGCATAATTGAGGTGGAAATAAATTATGGTTCAAAGTTGTCTGGGAAAATCAGGGCAGTATCTAAATAGGAATTAATTTGAAACCAAGAAAATATATATACTTATTATTTTTTCTATTTGGGTCTATATTTTTTATCTATAGTTACTATATTTACAATTTTAGTCAAAAATATCCATTACCAATTACAGATAATATATTTTTTGATGCAAAAATAAAATTTATTAAAGATAATATCGATATAAAAAGGGTGGATACTTTAATTATAGGCTCTTCCATTGGCGTAAACAACTTAAGTGGTAAGATTTTGCAAGGGCACTCACAAAGAGTAAAATATATACTCAATTTATCAATTCATGGTGCTTATACTAAAAGAAGTGAACAGCTATATACTCTAATAGATATTTTTCCTAATTTAAAAAGGGTTATATACTCTACACAATATACAGATATGGGAGTTACGCACAAATATAAAAAGTTTAATCCAGAGTTAATTAAACTATATTTAAAAAATAAATTATCACTATATGAAGAGATAAAACTACTCTTTAAATCGTGTAATAATATTCTTTTTTGTATTAATAGGGAAAAAATATGGACAAAAGAATATCAGCAAAAAGATAAGTTTACATCATTAGTTTTTGATAGTAGTGGTAGTGTAGGTTTAGAAATTGATAAAAATAATACAGATAAAGGAAGATGGAGTGGGGCACAACCTGGATATATGCCTGAAGTATCATATGAAGCAATAGGCAAAATGGCAAACATAGCATATTTAAAAGGAGTTAAATTCTATCTAATACAAAACCCATATAGAAAAAAGATTATAGAGCGAGATAAGAGGGTAAAAAACTCAATGAGTGAATTTGCATTAAAAGTAAAATATATAGTAAATAGTAATGGTGGTATATATATTAATTTACATAAACAATTAAATTTAAGTGATAACTCTTTTGCGGATAGAAGCCATTTAAATAGAATAGGTAGCAGAAAAACAGCTATTTTTATAGCAAAATTTATAGACAATTACGAGAATAATATAAGTAAATAGAGACTTACCTCTTTAAAGCCTTATAATATAATCCAATACTTGTGGCATATTGTTTGCTGGCGTTGTATTTTGTTATGATACGGTAGTTTCTGTTGCCTAGGTATAGGTTGTAGTTGTTGCCATCTCTTAATCTTATGTAGTAGGCTTTGTTGTATTGCCACCAGTTTGGTATTTTTACTCCGTAGTTTTTAAGAGTACTTAATTGGTAGTAACTTCTGTATCCACTTCTTAATTTTAAATAGTTACTATTTGTAGCAGATATTTTAGTAACTGGTTTTAGGTTGTTCATCCAGTGGTTTTTACTTAAAAATTTAGCAATAGAGCCTATGCAGTCTGGTATTGAGTTTGGATCTTTTTTGCCATCGTTATTTAAATCTACTCCATATCTTAAATATACAGAGGGGACTTGTTGTACACATCCCATGGCCCCTGCAAATGATCCTTTTACTTCTAGTGGGTTTAGGTGTTCTCGTCTAGATAGTATTAAAAAGCTCTCTAGTTCAGATTTAAAAAATCTTTTTTTTCTATTTGGATTAAAGCTAAGAGTTACAAGTGCATCCCAAACAGAGTATTCTCCTCCATAGATTCCAAATTTACTTTCAACTCTAATAAATGAAGTTATAATCTCTTTTTCTACACCAAATTGTCTATTTGCCGCAGCTAAAGATTTACTGTACTTTTGCATAAAATCTTTACCTAAATCTACACTTTCATTAATTAAAATTTTACTTTTGTACCTGTGCCACGAGTAGTCTGTAGCACCCTTTACTGTGCCGTTATATCTATTTAGTACATCTTGCATATGTGTAGCATTATTTAATAAATTTTTTAAGTAACTTTTACTAAAGTGGTATTTTTTATGCATTTTATTTATAAACCTAGTACACTCATCACATGTTGAATAACTATGTGAATATAGATAAAATGGGAGTATAAATAGTAAAAGTAAGAGACGCATAGAGTTCCTTTAATATTTTTATTGATAGTATAGCTAAAAATTGATTATTTTTCATATTTTATGATATAATATAGAAGATTTTTCAAAGTAGGAGAATATTAATGAATAGATTACTATTAACGGCACTTGTTACTCTACCTCTATTGTTTGCAGGCTGTTCTAAAAAGATGCCTATAGCATTACCTGGTGGGCACAGTGGCGGTGTAAACTCTGGATTGTCTGGAAATGTGATTCCAGATAATGCTATTAACGTAGGCTCTTTAGATGATGTAAAGGGTTCAGGTGGTAGTAGTAAAAATAGCTTTAAAAAGGGTGCAGTTAGTGCTAATGGTAAGTATTTAGGTAGTGATGGTGTTAGTAAAAGTGGTTTAAAAATGCTCTATTTTGCAAGTGATGCTTACACATTAGATGATGATCAAATTAAGAGACTAATGAGTGACCTACCGCAAATTAAGAGTATGGTATCGAGTACAAAACTTTTAGTAGAGGGTAATTGTGATGAGTTTGGTACTGATGAGTATAACCATGCATTAGGATTAAAGAGAGCGAAAGCTGTTAAGACTCTTTTAATAAGTGCAGGGGTAAGTGCAGATAAAATTGATACCGTAAGTTATGGAGAGAGTAATCCAACTTGTACTATAAATGAACCAGCTTGTCATGCGAAAAATCGTAGAGCTGAGATAAATAAGATATAGAAGTTGCCTTTCAGGCTCCTCTATTTAAGCTTTTTATAGTAAAATGTATAAAAATTTAGGTAATAATGCTGCAAAAATTGCAGATAAAAGATTTGGACAGAATTTTTTAAAAGATAGTACAGTATTAAATAAAATCATCGAATCGATTCCCAATGATAATCTACCATTTGTAGAGATTGGGCCTGGCTTAGGTGATTTAACTAGACAGCTTTTAAGAGTTGGGCAAGTTAGGGCATATGAGGTAGATAAGAGACTATGTGAGTATCTAAAGAGTGAATTTAAAGAGCCTATTAGTAGTGGTAAATTAGAGTTACTTTGTAAAGATATATTAGAACATGGTGATAGTTTACTAGAGAAGGAGTACTCTTTAGTAGCTAATTTACCATACTATATAGCGACAAAAATAGTGTTAAATGCACTAGGTGATAAAAATTGTAAAAGAGTTTTAGTTATGGTTCAAAAAGAGGTTGCTCAGAAATTTGCAGCCACAAGGGGCGATAAAAACTTTGGTTCTTTGGCTATTTTATCTCAAACTATTGGCAATGTAGAGCTACTATTTGATGTACCGAAAGAGGCATTTGAGCCACAACCTAAGGTAACATCGGCAATTTTATATATTGAAAAGAGTAGTAGTTTAAACGATAGAGCTTTTGAAGAGTTTTTAAAAGTTGCTACAAAACAGCCAAGAAAGACGCTATATAAAAACTTATCTAATTTTTATGCTAAAGATTTAATATCTAATGTTTTTTCTAATTTAGATATTAGTTTAACTGCTAGAGCCCATGAACTTGAGTTGTCTAAGTTTCATCTTCTGTACAAAGAATTTAAAAAGGATAGAAAAGATGAGTCAAGAGAACAAAGAGGGGCAAAATAGCTCGCAAGAGAATCAAAATAACCAAAAAAAGAGATCTGCTAATCCATTTAGAAACAATAAAAATGCTTCTTCTAATCAAAATAGCCAAAAGAGCAATGCAAATAATCAAAATCAACAAAATAGCTCTAACAGAAATAGTAATCCTAACCGAAATACTAACACTAATAAAAATAGATCTAACAAAAACTCTAACAGTCGTAGAAATGCTGCTAGAAATAACCAAAATAGAAATAGTAGAGGTCCAAACCGTCTTAAGGTAGATACTACAGTTCCAGATGATATGAAAAAAGCTATTATGGAGAACCATAGAGTTCAGCAACAAAGAATGGAACCATGGAAAAAGATTAACATAAATAATGGCGGTAAGGTAAGATTTACTCCACTTGGTGGTCTTGGAGAGATTGGTGGGAATATTGCTGTTTTAGAGACAGATACAACAGCAGTTGTTATAGATGTTGGTATGAGCTTTCCAGATGAGACTATGCATGGTGTTGATATTTTAGTTCCAGATTTTAGCTATTTACACGCTATTAAAGATAAGATAAAAGCTATTGTAATAACACATGCACATGAGGATCATATTGGTGCGATTGCGTATCTGTTTAAAGAGCTTAAATTTCCAATTTATGGTACTCCATTAGCACTTGCTATGATTGCAAATAAGTTTGATGAGCATAGGTTAAGTGCAGATAAAAAGTACTTTAGGTATGTAATTAAAAGAGAGATTTACGAAATTGGAGATATGAAGATTGAGTGGCTTCATAATACCCATTCAATTGTAGATGCTTGCTCTTTAGCGGTAGAGACGCCAGCTGGAATATTAATGCACACGGCAGATTTTAAGATAGATCATACTCCAGTTGATGGTTTAACTATGGATCTTCACAGATGGGCATATTATGGAGAGAAGGGTGTACTTTGCCTATTTAGTGACTCTACAAATTCACACTCACCTGGCTTTACTAAGAGTGAGATAGTAGTTGGTAAGACATTTGATGCTTTGTTTGAAAAAGCTACTGGTAGAGTTATTATGTCTACATTCTCATCTAATGTGCATAGAATTTATCAAGCTATGAGTAGAGGTGTTCAGCATGGACGTAAAATTTGTGTAATAGGACGCTCTATGGAGAGAAATATAGAGACGACTAGAAGATTAGGATATGTAGATATAGATGATAAGCACTTTATAGAACCACATGAAGTTAATAGATATAAAGATAGTGAAATATTAGTTGTTACTACGGGCTCTCAGGGTGAGACAATGGCAGCACTTAGTAGAATGGCAACAGATGAACATAGACACATTAGGTTAAAGCCAAGTGATACTATTATTATTAGTGCTAGTGCAATTCCTGGAAATGAAGCTTCTGTATCTAAATTGATGAATCTTCTTTTAAAGAGTGGCGTAACTATTAGATATAAAGAGTTTAGCGATATTCATGTATCTGGACATGCTAGCCAAGAGGAGCAAAAATTGATACTTCGCCTTGCGCAGCCTAAGTTCTTTTTACCTGTTCATGGGGAGTATAACCATATAAATGCACATGCAAAAACAGCAGTTACTTGTGGTGTAGATGAGAGAAATATTTTACTTATGAGCGATGGTGACCAAATTGAAATTACACCAAAATACCTTAAAAAAGTAAAAACAGTTAAAACTGGTAAAAGATATATTGATAACCAAAGTAATAAAGAGATTTTCTCAGAAGTTGTAAACGATAGACAAAAGTTAGCAACAGAGGGTATAGTTAATATTGTAGTTCAAATAGATACACAAAATGCTAAATTAGCATGCAAACCAGTTGTAATGACACATGGTCTAGTATCTAATAAGGATAGTAAAAGATTTGAGAAGTCTATTGCTGACTTAATCGAAAAGCATCTATTAACAAGCTCTAGCGAAAAGAGTGCAAATGCAAAAGTTATAGAGGATGATGTAAGAAATATAGTAAGAAAATTTATTATAAAGCAGTATAAGAGTTATCCATTTATTATACCTACAATATTTATGGTATAAATAGCGGTAAGAGGGAGGAGAGCTATGAAGAGTGCAAGCTTATATGCAAAAGAGACTTTAGAGATAGAAGCTGCTGCACTATTGGCTTCAAAAGATAGAGTAGGGGAAGAGTTTGAGAAGGCTGTTGATCTTATTTTATCTTTAAAAGGAAAGCTTGTTGTAATTGGTATTGGAAAATCTGGGCATATAGGTGCTAAGATAGCCGCCACACTTGCAAGTACAGGAACAAGTAGTTTTTTTCTTCATCCATCAGAGGCTATGCATGGTGATTTAGGTATGATTAGTAAAGATGATGGAGTATTAGCGATAAGTTATAGTGGCTCTAGCGAAGAGCTTACAAATCTTTTACCACATATCAAGAACTTCAATATTCCAATTATTGCTATGAGTAGAAGTAGAGAGTCTACTCTTGGTCAGTTTAGTGATGCACATATCGATATAAGTGTAGTTAAAGAGGCGTGTCCTCTTGGTGTTGCTCCGACTGCTAGTACAACATTAACACTTGCCCTTGGAGATGCTTTAGCTGTAGCTTTAATTGAGCTTCGTGGTTTTAAAAAAGAGGATTTTGCAAAGTTCCATCCAGCTGGGGCTTTAGGTAAGAGATTATATCTAAAAGCTAATCACTTTTTAATACCTAAAG
Organism: uncultured Nitratifractor sp.; assembly: GCA_947311565.1. GTDB lineage: Bacteria > Campylobacterota > Campylobacteria > Campylobacterales > Sulfurovaceae > JAADEQ01. The sequence goes on along the minus strand of CAMZLH010000016.1, from coordinate 28,172 downwards.
ATAAGCTACCTACAGTAAGTGAAGAGAGATTGCTAAAGAGTGCTATAGTTACTATGAGTGAGGGTAAACTGGGTAATATAGTAGTAGAGAAAGATGGTAAAGTTGTAGGAGTTTTTAGTGATGGAGACTTAAGAAGAGCACTTCTAAAAGATGAGTTTAGCTTTGATAATGCGATAGGTGATGTTATGACGAGAGATCCTTTTGTAATTAGTGAAGAGAATATTTTAGCAGTAGATGCACTTAAAATTATAGAGAGTAAAAAGATACAACTTTTAATAGTAACAGACAAAGAGAGTAGGCTAATTGGAGCGATCCATATACACGATTTAATAGCAGCAGGGATAGATAGTGAGAATAAATAAGTACATTTCACACAATACAAAGTACTCGAGAAGAGAGGCAGATAGATTAATAGAAGAGGGAAAGGTTAACATAAACCGTACTCCAATAAAAGATTTTAGCTATCAAGTTGAAAAAGATGATAGAGTCTTTTTGAATGGCAAAGAGATTATTAAAAAGGGTGAGTGGGAGCTTACTATGGTTGTATATAACAAACCAAGAGGTTCATTAGTAACTAAAAAAGATGATAGAGGAAGAACCACAATTTATCATCTGCTTCCAGGAAAGTTTAGACACTTTATACCAGTAGGTAGACTTGATTTCTTAAGTGAAGGGCTTTTGCTTCTAACAGATAATGTAAAGGTTGCTACTATGTTAATGGAGAGCAAACTACCAAGAGTTTACAATATCAAAATAGATAAAATGGTAACAGAAGATATGACTAAAGCTATGAGTGAAGGGCTTATCTTAGAAGATGCAACAGCTGGTGGGCACGAGAAGAGTAAGGTTAAATCTATGGAGTTTGCTCCATTTTTAGATTTTGCAATAAGAGGAACAACTGGTAAATATACAAAGTTGAAAGTGGCAATTAGCGAGGGTAAAAATAGAGAGTTAAGACGCTTTTTTGCACATTTTGGGGCAGAAGTTGTAGATTTAAAAAGAGTAGCTTATGGTGCTTTTGAGTTAAACAACCTACCAGAGAATAAAACTAGGTTTTTAACAACTAAAGAGTATGATGAGTTACATCTATTTTTAAAAGATTTATTGGAGGAGAGTAAATAGTGCATACAGTTAAGCTAGATACAAAATATAAGACACAGATGGTTGATATTACAGAACAAGTGAAAGATGATGTAGTTAAATTAGGAGTTACTAATGGACTATGTACTATATTTAGTGGCCATACTACAGCATCTATTGTATTTTTTGAAAACCAAAATCCAAAACTTCAAAGAGATTTTTTAGCCTCTTTAAGTCATATTGCTCCAAGTGATGCTCACTATGCTAGTGGAGATAGTAATGCATCTGCTCATATTAAATCTGCACTTTGTGGACAAAGAGTTGTATTACCAATTAAAAATGGTCAACTTTTTTTAGGTAAATGGCAAGGAATTTTCTTTTGTGAGTTTGATGGACCAAGAGTTAGAGAGTATCATATTCAAGTAATATAGATGTCAAATTTTGCTATAAAATATAGACCTAAATCTTGTGATGATATACTATCGCAAGATCATCTTTGTGGGAAAAGTGGAGTTTTAAGAGCTTTTTTAAAAAATAGCTACTTTCCAAATGCTATATTTTATGGAAAGCCTGGATGTGGAAAGACTACTTTAGCTAGAGTAATAGCTGATAAACTTGGCTTAGACTTTTACGAATTTAATGCTACATCTATAAAGATAGATGAGGTACGAAGAGTAATAAAAAATTATACAAATGCACTTACTAAACCTTTAATATTTATCGATGAGATACATAGATTATCGAGAAATCAAGAGGAGGTTCTGCTTCCATCAATGGAGAGTGCAGAGATTGTTTTAATAGGTGCTTCTACGGCAAATCCTTACTATACATTAAGTTCTGCATTTCGCTCTAGAAGTCATCTTTTTGAGTTAAAAAGTATTAAAGAGAGCGATTTAAGAGATTTAATATTAAAAGTATCAAAAGATGAAAATATTAATGTAGAGAAGAGCGCTTTAGAGTATATTGTAAGTAGTTCAAGTGGAGATGCTAGAGGGGCTTTGAACCTTTTAGAGAGCTCATTTAATGTTAATAATGATGTTACTTTGGATATTGTTAAATCTATAAGAGTTGAGTCTTTAAGGGATGGAAGTAGTCAAAGTGATACTCATTACAATTTAACTTCGGCAATGATTAAGAGTATTAGAGGAAGTAACATTGATGCCTCTTTATACTATTTAGCAAGATTAATAAGTGGAGGTGAGAGTGCAGAGTTTATTGCAAGAAGATTGGCAATAGTAGCTAGCGAAGATATTGGGAATGCCAATCCAAATGCAACTAATTTAGCAGCTTCGGTATTAACAATAGTCACTAAAATTGGTTATCCAGAAGCAAGAATACCACTATCTCAACTTGTAGTATACTTAGCCTCTTCTCCTAAAAGTAATAGCTCATATTTGGCTATAAACAGAGCATTAAAACTTATAGATAGTGGAGTAATGTTAGATATACCAGAGTCTATAAAATCAGATACAACAACTTATCTAAATCCTCATAAATTTGGTGGATATGTGAGTCAAGATTATCTTCAATCTAATCTTAATATCTATAAAAGTATAAATATGGGTTTTGAAAAAACTCTAGATGATTGGATTAATAAGATTACAAATAAGAGCAAAAAATAGAGTTTATAATAAATAATTAATAAATTCAATATAAAAGTCTACATTACAAAAATAACAAATACCTTATTTAGGTTATTTGCTTATTAATATAAATTCAAAGCTAGAATAAAAGAGAATTGATAAAAAATACTTATTAATGAATTTGATAATAATTATTTATATTTTGCTTTATAGTGTAACTAATTGTATCATATAATATTATATTATACGAAAAATGTATAATATATCTTATTAATATAGTTATATTGCTATCATTGTAATATAAATTTAATTTATAGGAGGTAACGATAGTTGAAAAAAGTAGATAACGATAAAACAACTGCCAGAAGAGGCTTTTTAAAAAATATAGCCGCTTCTGTTGTTGCAGCTAGTGCTGTAGTTCCAGCTGCTTTAAAAGCTGGAGATGACCCAGCTCTTATAAAAGAGCCAGAGTGGGGTTCTAAGCTTGGTATGCCAGCAGATAAGAATCTATATGGTTTACCATCACCTTACGAGCACAATGTAACAAGAAGAGTACACAAGCTATTAAGTTCTGGAGATATGTATGCATCTGTAGCGATGACACCTATTCATGAATTAAGTGGTATTATTACTCCAAATGGACTATTTTTTCACCGATCACACGGAGGGGCAGCAATAGTTGATCCTAATGATTATAGATTGGTAATTCATGGTCTTGTAGAGAACCCTTTAGTATTGACATTAGATGAGTTAAAAAGATACCCTAGTGAGTCAAGAATTCACTTTATAGAGTGTCCAGCTAATGGCTCTACTGGGTGGAGATCACCTCAGTTTAATACTCTACAGTTTATGAAAGGTATGATGAGCTCTGCTGAGTGGACTGGTGTAAAACTATCTACACTACTTAAAGATGTAGGTATTAAACCAGAAGCAAAGTGGGCTTTAGCTGAAGGTAGTGACAACTCGCATATGGGTAGAACTTTGCCAGTAGAGAAGCTTTTAGATGATGCAATGGTAGTTTGGGCGCAAAATGGTGAAGCACTTCGCCCTGAGCAAGGTTACCCAGTTCGTCTATTAGTTCCAGGTTGGGAAGGTAACTTAAATGTTAAGTGGTTAAAGAGTATCGAATTTGGCGATAAGCCATGGCATGCAAAAGAGGAGACATCTAAATATACAATGTTAACTCCTAGCGGTAAGGCTATTAGATACTTCTGGCCAATGGAGGTTAACTCTGTAATTACAAGTCCATGTCCAGATAAGCCTTGGAAAGATCTTAAAAAGGGAGACCTTGTAGAGATAGAAGGACTTGCTTGGAGTGGTCAAGGTACTATTAAAGGCGTAGATATTAGCTTTGATGGTGGTAAAAACTGGGTAGAGGCTAATCTTAAAGGTTTAGTATTGCCAAAATCTTGGACAAGATTTAGCTTTATGTATAAGTGGGATGGAAAACCAATACTACTTAGCTCTAGAGCTTATGATGATGCTGGATATGTTCAGCCAACTATAGATGAAGAGGTTAAAGCTGTTGGTGTAGAGGGTATCTACCATAGAAATGCAATTGTTACATGGGAAGTTAAAGCAAATGGGGAGGTAAACAATGTTCACATTAGAAGTTAAAAAATTATCTAAGGTAGCAGCATTTACTCTATTTGCAGCAACTTTTGCATTTGCAGGAGCTGACAAAGCAGTAGATGGTAGTATGGAGTATAAAGTAGTAAATGGTACTTATGCTGGAGTTTACAAAGTAAATGAAAAGGCAGTAGATGCTAAAGGCTTTAAGTATGGTAAAAAACCAACTGAAAATGAGTTAAAAGCTACAAGAATTGCAGTAAGATATGACTTTGAAGGATTACCAGAAGGTAAAGGAAGCGTAGCTAGAGGAGATGAGCTATTTGAACAGAAGTGTGCAATGTGCCATGGCGACATGGGTAGTGGTGGAAAAGGTTATCCAAAACTAACTGGTGGAGATATAGATACTCTTAAAAATCAGTTAGTTCATCCTGAAAATGGTGATGAACCACCAGAGAGAAGTATAGGTGCTTTCTGGCCATATGCATCAACACTATGGTGGTATATAAAAACAGCTATGCCATTCCCTCATCCAATGAGTTTAAGCGATGATGATGTCTATGCAATTACAGCTTATCTTCTATCTGTAGATGAGGTTCAAATTGATGGTGAAGATTTAGATGATGATTATGTATTAACTAAAGAGAAGTTAATGAAGCTTCATATGCCAAATGAAAAAGGTTTCTACCCTGATGTTAATGGCAAAGATGGTGTTGCAAATATGAAGAAGTTCTTAAGTAATCCAAAAAATTATGGAACTCCTACAAAAAGATGTATGAAAGATTGTACAACAGGTAAAGTAGTACATATTAAAGCAACATTAGATAGTGGAATAACACCTCTAGTTAGTGTAAAAAAAGATCTACCAAAAGAGACAGGCGAAAAGAAAGAAGATAGTAAATTTGCAAAACTTTACGAAGATAAATGTAATGCGTGTCACAGTAACGATGCAATTGCACCAAAAGTTGGGAACAAAGAGTCTTGGGCTGCTAGAATTAAGCAAGGAACTGAGACACTTTATACACATGCACTTAAAGGATTTAAGGGTATGCCAGCTAAAGGTGGACATGCTGATATGAGTGATGATGATGTAAAAGGGATTGTTGATTACATAATTAGCAAGTCTAAATAAAAGGAGCTAGTATGAAAAGATTACTAATCGTAGCAGCTACAGTAGCAATTAGTGCTACAACTGCTGTTGCAGGAGATTTGGCTAAAGAGGGTGAAAAGATCTTTATGACCAAAAAACTAGGTAACTGCCTTGCATGTCATGCAGTTAATGGTAAGAGCGTAAATGGTCCAGGATCTTTTGGTCCAAAATTACAGTTTTTATCTAGTTGGCCAGAGCAGGCTTTGTATGATAAGGTTTATGATCCATATACAACAAATCCAATCTCAGCTATGCCGGCATTTGGCAAAAATGGTCTATTAGATGACAATCAGATTAAAGCAGTAGTTGCTTTTTTAAAGACAATAAAATAAATTAAAAGGAAGTAAAGATGGAAAGAAGAAAATTTTTAGGTTTAGGTTTAGGAGTAGCAGCAGTATCGTTAGCGCCAGTATCATTATTGGCTAAAGAGTATAGAAAAGAGTTACCAAAGGTTTGGGCTGTTAAAAATAGTGGCAAAGTGAATGACGAAGCTGGTATAAACGAAGCAATTAAAGCAGTATTTGGAAGCGATAAAACAGAAGATGGAAAAATTAAGTTAAAAGCTCCAGATATTGCAGAAAATGGTGCAGTAGTTCCAGTTAGTTTTAAATTAGAAAAAGCTACAAAAGTAGCACTTTTCCAAACATCTAACCCTGAGTGTTTAGTAGCTATTTATGATATTCCAGAAGCTGGTATTCCAGATTATGGTGTAAGAATCAAGATGGCAAAAACTGGTACAGTTGTAGTAGTTGCAGAAGTAGATGGTAAGCTTTATAAAGCTAGTAAAGTTGTAAAAGTAACAGCTGGTGGTTGTGGAGGTTGATTTAAGCCCACAAAGAGAACATTGTAGTCTAAGTTAGATATTAAAGATAAATAAGAAAAATAAAAGGATAGATAAATGAGAATTAAAGCAAAAGCAGCAGATGGTGTAGTTTCGGTAAAAGCGGGTTTAAAGCATGCAATGTTAAGTTATGATGTAGCAAAGAAAAAAGGTAAAGAGGCAAACTTTATAGTTTACATTACTGGTAAGGTAGATGGAAAAACTGTATATGAGTCTTCAACTAGCCAATTTTTATCTAAAAATCCATTTTTAAAGTTTAAATTTAAAGGTGAAGCTGGTAAAGAGTTGGAGCTTAGCTGGGTAGATTTAAAAGGTAATACTAAGAGTAAAAAAGCAAAAATCAAGTAAGAGCATTAGCTCTTAATACCTAAGAGGTAGAAAGGATTAAAGATGAGTAAAAAGTTAATTAGCTCTATTGCTCTAATTTCGGTTGCTACTTTTTTAAGTGCTGGTGATTTTAATGCAGTAGCTGAAAAAGATAGAAAAGCCCTACAGGAGTATATGGAAAAGAAGTTCTCTGATTTAAAAGGTGCATCTACATTTTTCCCATACTCTACAAAAGATGAGTTAGAGAAAAATTTTATATGGGGAATTAAAGGTAAAGATTTTACTATTGGTTCTTATTCATTTAATAAGGGTGGTAAGTCTCAATATGATGAGATTAATGAGATGCCTCCATATGAAGATGCAATAGATGAGGGTAAAGAGATTTACGAGAAGAAGTTTGCAAATGGTAAGTCATTTAAAGATTGTTATCCAGACCCAGCAATTGCAGGTGATTATCCAAAGTTTGATAATAAGAGTAAAACTGTAATTACTTTAACTAACTCTATTAATAGTTGTCTAAAAGATAATGGTGAAAAAGAGTGGAAAAAGACAAAAGGGAAGCTTGCAAAACTAGAGGCATACTTTGCTTCAACTTCTAAAGAGAAGGGCAAAAAAGTAAATGTAGTTATAGACTCTAAAGAGGCTGCAGAAGCTTATGAGAGAGGTAAAAAAGAGTACTATACTCAAAGAGGATACTTAAATTTATCTTGTGCTAGTTGCCATGTTCAAGGTGCTGGGAAAAGAGTTAGAAACGAGTATATGTCTCCACTATTAGGTCAGACAACACACTTTCCTGTTTATCGTTTAAAGTGGGAAGGTCTTGGTACACTAGAGCGTCGTCTAAAAGGCTGTGAAAAAGATACTGGACAAAATCCACATAAGCCTGGTACAAAATGGCAAAATGAAGTATTGTATTTTGTGGCTTATATGTCTAATGGACTACCAATAGATGGTCCATCTGTTAGAAAGTAAAGGGGTTGACTATGAGTATAAAATCAATCGCAGTAGTTGCTGCGCTAACACTAACAATAGCAAATGCAGGTCTAGTAGAAGAGGCAGCAGGTTTAGATATTAAAAAAGTTTGTGCTCAAAGTAATGATGCTGCAAAACTTTTAGATTTAGCAAAGAAATACAATGCAGAGGCAGTAAAGCTCGGAGTAGAGTTTAAAAGACTTGGCATTAAAAATAGTAACTATATTAAAGCTTTAGAGGAATCAGTTAAATCTAAAGCTAAAGAGACAGTTATTAAATATAAGAAAAAAGGTAAAGAGCAGACTAAAAAGTTTCCTACAGCTTACGCTGCCTGGAGATCTTGCTCATTTGCTATAAGAGCTTTGCAACTACATGAAGAGGGTAAAAAGACTTGGAAATTAGCAGTTCCAGGTGATGGTTATAAATATTAAAGGAAGATTATGAGTTTTGGAAGAAGAGAGTTTATGTACCTTATGGCGGCGCTTGGTAGCACGCCAATGTTTGCTAATTCGCATATGCGTTTATCACCAGAGAGTAAGTTAGATAACTATTATAAGTTAAAACCTTTTGGTAATGCAAGAATTTTACATATGACAGACTCACATGCACAGTTGGAGCCTGTATATTTTAGAGAGCCAAGTGTAAATATAGGTCTTTATGGTAATAAAAATGTACCTCCACATGTTGTTGGTAAAGATTTTTTAGACTATTATCATATAAAAGGTAATGATAGATTAACATATGCATTTTCATGTGTAAATTTTGAAAAACATGCAAAAGCAATTGGTAAAGTTGGTGGATTTGCACATATTAAAACTATGGTAGATACACTTAGAGGAGACTTTGGTAAAGATAAGACTCTTTTGCTAGATGGTGGTGATACTTGGCAAGGTAGTTGGACTTCGCTTCAGACTCGTGGTAAAGATATGGTCGGCGCTATGAACCTTTTAGGTGTAGATGTTGCTGTTGGTCACTGGGAGTTTACATATAAAGCAAAAGAGATTTTAGAGAATGTAAAAGCTTTAAATGCAGACTTTATTGCACAAAATGTATTTGTAAAAGAGGATGCTCTTATGGATGGTTCACCAGCTTTCGATGACGATAGTGGATTATTATTTAAGCCATATGTTATTAAGAAGCTTGGAAATGCTAGAGTTGCTATTGTTGGGCAAGCATTCCCATATACAACTATTGCAAATCCAAAGAGATTTATTCCGGATTGGACATTTGGTATTAAACCAGATGAACTACAAGAGCTAATTGGTACAATTAAGAAAAAAGATAAACCAGATGCAATTATCTTGTTATCACACAATGGATTTGATGTTGATAAGAAGTTAGCACAAGTTGTAAGTGGTTTAGACTTTATTATGGGTGGTCATACGCACGATGGTGTTCCAGAAGCTGTGCCAGTTAAGAATAAAGAGGGCACTACTTATGTGTGTAATGCAGGTAGTAACGGTAAGTTCTTAAATGTACTAGATTTAGATATTCAAGATGGTAAAATTAAAGACTTTAAATTTACACTTCTACCAGTATTTAGTGATTTAGTACCAGAAGATAAAGAGATGAGAGCGTATATAGATAAAGTTAGAAAGCCATTCTTACAAGATATAAATAGAGTTATTGCAACAACAGATGTAACACTATTTAGAAGAGGTAACTTTAATGGTAGTTTTGACCAAATTATCTGTGATGCTTTAAGAGAAGTTAAGGGTGCAGATGTATCTTTGTCTCCTGGGTTTAGATGGGGTACATCGGTAATGCCAGGTCAAGAGATTACATTTGATGACTTAGCTACTCAAACGGCTATGACATATCCAGAGACTTATTTAAAAGAGATGGATGGAACAACTATTAAAAATGTTCTAGAAGATGTTGCAGATAACCTATTTAATCAAGATCCATTCTATCAGCAAGGTGGAGATATGGTTAGAACAGGGGGATTATCTTATACAATTGATCCTCTTAAAAAGATGGGTAAAAGAATTAGTAATGTTAAGATGCTTGATGGCAAACCACTTGATCCTAAGAAGAAGTATAAAGTGGCAGGTTGGTCAACAGTTGGCTCTAAAGCAGCTGGTGAACCAGTTTGGGAGACTGTTGAAGCATATCTTAAAAATGTTAAACACCTTAAAGAGCTTAAAGTTGATTCTCCAGAGATTATCGGACTTAAAGGTAATAACGGGCTTACTAAGTGCTAATTTAGCTTTAAGAGTTTAGAGTATTAACTCTACTCTTGATGCTATTTTAATATTTAATGCGCTTTTTTACAAGAGCATATTAGATATTAAAAAAATGGAAAGTAGATGGTTGGTAATAAGTTGGGAGATGTATTATCTACATATATAGCACCAGTAGGTACTAGTGGAGTTAGAGAGCAAAAAGAGTCTATAGAGCTTAAAGTTAATTATGGTATTGTAGATGACAAGTTTGCTAATAAAGAGTTAAATAAGAGTGTAATGATAGTTGGTACAAAGCCATATACAATGGCTAAGGATAGTAATATAGATATGCCAATTTCTGCTCTTGGAGAGAATGTACTATTAAGTTTTGACCCACATATATTAACAATAGGTGATAGATTAAAGTTAGGAAGTGCGATAATTGAGGTTATCGAGGCTTGCACACTATGTAAGCACTTAACTAAATATAGTAATAAGTTACCAAAACTTATAGTAAATCATCGAGGTATATACTGTAAGGTTGTAAAGAGTGGATTTATATCTGTTGGAGATGATGTTTTAAAGGAGAATTTATGAGAAGAGTATTTTTAGCACTACTACTGATATTACCATTTACACTATTTGGTAAATATAACTTTAAAGAGCCAAAGCCAAGCTTTGATAAGCCGCGCCAAATTATTATGAAACTAAATAATAAAGATATTCACTATGCAAACCATATGTTAGGAACAATCTATAATATTTTAAAGGAGTATCCAGATAGTGGTCTAAAAGTTATTGTAATTGCTTATGGACCAGGTATGAATATACTTAAGAAAAATTACGATAAAAAAACACTATCTAGAATTAGCTCTTTAATGGAGTATGATGTTGAGTTTATAGGATGTATTAATACAATGGATACTATGGGTTGGAAAAAAAGAGATTTTATAGAAGATATAACTTTTGTTCAAGCTGGAATTGTAGAGGTAATTGAGCGTCAAGCACATGGTTTTATTGATGCTACACCATATTAATCTTATCTCTAAAAAATTTACTATTATTTAAAGAATTAAACTTATAAAATTAGAAGCTAAATATTTTAATTTAGCTTCTAATAGCTAGCTAAGAGTAGTAAATATACTCTTAATATATGGTACTATATATATTTTTTACTTAATTATATATTTTATTTTGAATATATATATAAAGCCCAAATAAAGCAAAAATAACCTATAATAGAGATAAAAAAGCAGGATATATGCAATATAAATATAAGGGTATAACAAAAGATGGCAAAAGAGCCAAAGGGGTAATTACTGCCAATAGCCTTAATGAAGCAAAGCAGATTCTCAAAGCTAAAGGAGTTTTTTATCAGAGCTTAGAGGAGGGTGGTAGTACGACATCTCTCTTTGCTAACTTAAAAAAACGACCTATGAGTGGTGCTCTAATGAGTGCATTTTCTAAAGAATTAGCTAGCTATATTGACTCTGGAATGACAATTGTAACAGCTTTAAAGCTTATGCATAATCAGCATAAAGGCGAGAAGAGATATGCAAGTTTTATTGAAGAGGTAAAAAAGATGGTAGAGGAGGGTAAAAACCTCTATGTTGCACTTAATACTCAAACTATATATGAGATGCCAGACTTTTTTTTACAAAGTATTAATGTCTCTGGACAGAGCGGTAAGATGGGTGAAGTTCTATCTACAATGGGTGAGTTCTTTAGTTCTCAAGGTGAAGTTAAGAAGCAAGCAACTAATGCTATGATATATCCATCTTTTATATTCTTGGTTGCTATAGGAATGACAGCATTCTTAATTACATTCGTTGTGCCAAAGATTACACAAATATTTGCAGATACAGGTCAAAAGCTACCTACAATTACAGAGTTTGTTCTTGGTATGAGTGACTTTTTTACAAACTATTGGTTACATACTATATTATCTATAATAGCAATAGTTGTAATTTTTAAACTTAGTTATATAAAAATAGGATCTTTTACTAGGTGGATAGATAGCATTTTACTTAAGCTTCCTGTTATTGGAGATATAATACAAAACTATGAGCTGGGTCGTTTTAGTTATATACTTTCATTGATGCTTGACTCTGGCGTCTCTTATGCCCAAGCTGTACAATTGGCATCATCTACTTTTAATAATAGATCGCTATCTGAACTTTTTGATAGAGCAGCATCTAAAGTTGTAGAGGGTAATAAGCTCTCAGTTGCACTATATAGATCAAAAGGGGTTAAACCAAAGAAAAACTTTATGCAATCATTGGCGCTTGGTGAAGAGAGTAGTAGTGTATCATCTGTATTAAAGAGTATTTCTAAGTTGTATAATGAAGAGAACAAAGATAAGATAAAAGTACTTTTAAGTCTTATGGAACCTTTTATGATGCTATTTATTGGTGCGATTGTAGGTACTATTGTTCTTGCTATGCTACTTCCTATATTTAGTATGAGTCTAGGCGGGCAGAAGTAGTGGCTAAAAATAGATTTAGAGATATTAAGCAGGGTAGAGTTAGAGAGAGTAAAAATAGTACTCCAAAAGATCTGTTTAGTTTTGCAAAAAGAGGAGATATTTTTAAGGCTATTTTAACAGATAGCTTTATGCTTTGGATGCCAGTTGTGTATCTAGTATTCTATTTTGTAATGGGAGGTAGAGATGGTTTTGCAGAGCATAAAATGCTTGGATGGCTATATATTTTCATACCATTAACTATAGTTGAAGCTATATTTTTAATTAAGAATGGACAAACACCTGGAATGAAGGCATATAACTTAAAACTTATATTTATACCAACATGTAAAAGTGCACCAATTACAACAATATTTTTAAGACAATTATTATCTAAAATTACATTTATTCTATTTGGCTGGATAGTACTATTTTTCAGAAAAGATGGGAGAAATCTTCATGATTTAATTGCATCTACAGCATTAATTTATGATAATAAGAGTTAATCCACTCAAGAGTGTAGCTCTCTCATTAGGGCTATTTTACCTATTCTACTTTGCTATGGTAGGTGTGTATATAATATTTATGCCAAAAGTTTTAAAAGATATTGGATACTCTGTAACAGAGATCGGAGCTATATATACAAGTGCACCTTTAATGAGGTTTATACTGCCATTTATATTTAAAAAATGGATTAAATTAACAAATAATATATTTTATATCTCTTTATTAGCTACTTTTGTAATAACACTTATATTTTTTATAACAATAAATAGTTTTTGGTTATTTTTGCTATTAAATTTAATGTATGGTGGCGCAATGGGAGCTGCATTGCCATTTGTAGAGACAATAGCTATAGAGCAAGTTGGTAAAGAGAGATATGGAAAGATTAGATTATGGGGCTCTATTGGATTTAGTTTAGTTGCTTTTGTTTTAGGTAATATTTTAGATGGTTATCTATTGGCATTAATATCACTATCTTTAATGTCACTATTAACTTTAGTTACAGGAGTATTAGTATCTACTTTTGAAAAGAGTAGTATATTAGAAGATAATTTTGAAGATAATAGAGAGTTTTCACTATTTAAGTATTGGGCATTTTGGGCTAGTATATTTTTGTTTCAGTTTAGTTTTGGTGGGTTTTATAACTTTTTTACAATATATGAGACACAAAATGGAATGGGACTTGATACTGTAAGTTATCTGTGGATTTTTGGAGTTTTATGTGAAATAGTTATGCTTATTTTCCAAGGTGGATTGCTATCTAGATTTAATTTATTAAATTTACTTATGATATCTACATTAAGTGGCGTAGTAAGATGGATTCTGGTTGCATTTTTTCCTAAAAGTATAGTTGTTATTGGATTGTCACAGGCTACACATGCACTTAGTTTTGCACTATATTATACTGCAGCAATAAGTTATGTATATATATTATATACTCAAAAGAAGTTAGCACAGCAGTTCTTTTTAGGTATTAGTTTTGGACTTGGTGGTGCAGTTGGTGCAATTGTATCTGGATATATCTATAGTTATTCACCAAAAGATCTATTTATATTTGAATCATTTATTGCACTTTTAGCTGCAATTTTACTATTAGTTCATAAAAGAAGAGTTAGATATGTCAATTAGTGCTGTTATTTTAGCTGGTGGGAAAAGTAGTAGAATGGGTAGAGACAAAGCTCTTTTACCATTTGCTAATTACTCTACACTCAGTGAGTATCAGTATAGAAGATTAGAGAAGATTTTTAATAGAGTCTATCTAAGTAGTAAGGTGGATAAGTTTCCATTTGATGCTAAAATTATTTTTGATAATTATGAAGAGTATAATCCATTAAATGCTATTATATCTTCTTTTGAAGAGATTAATAGTGAAGCTATATTTTTCATATCTGTAGATATGCCATTTTTGTCTCTATTATCTATAGAGAAGATGATAGAGATATATAGAGATAGTAGTTATGATATAGTTGCGACAAGAGGTAGTGTAGGTTTAGAGCCAATGGGCTCTATATATAGTAAGGATATATATAAGATTGCTACAAAAATGTATAGTAAAAATAATTTTAAATTAAAGAATTTAATATTGAATTCTAATAGTTATGACTTTTGTGTTGAAGATAAAGAGTTATTAAATATTAATAAAGAAAAAGATTACAAAAAGGCACTAGAAATTAATTTATTATAATAAACCACCATAAAATGGGATTATTAGCTTTAATAAAGTTAATAAATGATATAATTTTGATTAACTTAAAATATGGTTGGTGAAAAATGAAATGTACACAAATAACAGCTACACTACTATCTACGTTACTACTGATTGGTTGTGATAACTATAGAAGAGCTCGACCACCAAAAGTAGATAATAGTACTATTACTAATATAAATAAATATAAGGTTAAAATTAGACATAAAACAGGGAATAGATTAACTAGATATAGAGATAGGAAAAATCTAATTTCAAATAAAAACTACTCAAGAAGAATGGATAGCTTAACACAAAATAGTAGTAATATTAAACCATTAATGATTGTCTCAAAAAGGATTAGTTCATATCGTGGTAAATCGGGAACTGTTAATTTAGCGCATGTTAGAGTAAAAATGATGAGTTATATTAACTCTATTAGAGAGAGTGGCAGCTCTTCATATAATCAGGTTGGTAGATTAAGGTTTGATAATATGCTAGCTGATGCTTCAACAGCACATGTTAAAGATATGGCAATAAATAATTTTTTAAGTCATGTAGGATCAGGAAGAGGTACAGATATTGCAAGAAAATCTGCAGGATCAGGTAGTAATTTTTATGAGAGAATACTCTTCTTTGGTTATCCTATTAAACCAAAAAGAGTTGCTGGAGAGATATTAACTTATACTAAATACTCTATAGTGGGTAATGGTGATATATATCAACATTTTGTACATGCTATAGATAACTTCTTAAAAAGTCCAACGCACTCTTCTATTTTATTTGAGAAGCGATATACAGATATTGGGATTGCAGCATATAAAGATAAAGAGAAGATATATTGGGCAATAGAGTTTGGAGAGATTAGGTAACACAGAGACCTTATAAGTAGTATATCATTTATTGAATACTATCTCTTTAATTAAATACCCTCTGTATTAAGTGTATAGTTTAAATCTTTTTTAAATAGTATAGCTTTTTTTGCAAATTCTAAAAGATTTTTTTGACCTTTTGTATATAGTGACATTGTGCTATTTGGTAGGAAGATATCTATAATAGTAGCATCTAAAATAGGTAAATAAGCTGCTGTAGTCTCATACCCATTTACTATTGTATTATTAATATCCTCAACTTTAATTCCTTTTTTTACTAGGCTAACAATTTTCCCTTCAAGTGTTATATATTGTGTAGATAGTTCAACTATTATATAGCTATCTAAATGTTTATATAGAGCACTTTCTAAATCTTTTTGTGTAACATTTTGACACTTCACTATTGTATCTAATCTCCAGCTATCTACATCTTTTTTTAAAATATGGGATAACTCTTTTGCCTCAATACTTTCTCTTTTACCACAACAAACACTATTAAAACAATCTTGAATATTTTTAGATAACTCAACTTGTTTTTTTCTGTTAAGTTTTATATTTATATCTATTATAGAGCTCTCTATTTGCTCATTTGAAAACTCAATAAGCTCTAAATCTTTTGTCTTTAATATTACAAATTCATTATCTAATTTAAACATAGAAGCATCATTTTGTTTATCTGCTGGTAGTAAGCTTTTAAGAGCATTTAAGCTCTTAGTTAAACTTTTAGTTAAATTAGTATCGTTTGTAACTAGAATATCTTCACTAATACCATTATTGTATTTAACTGTCCATTTTTGTGCATTAAATCCCAAATACTTAATATTGTATACTTTACTCTCTACTTTATAGTTTTTGGGTATTTTATTATGCTGCTTATTATCTTCAATTTTCTCTGTACTTCTTGTTATTTCGTATAGGTGTTCTACCCCTTGATCTTTAAATCTAATATATTTTGAAGAGTTAGAGATAATAAGGTCTTCTAGAGTTTTACCCTTGTTAGATATATTGAATAGAACATTATCTTTATCTTTATAAAGTGTTGTTTGTTTAATTGTTTTATCAATAAGATATACAGCTTTAAAATCTGCAAAAGCTAAGGTAGTAAGTGTTAGAGTTAAAAGTAGTTCTTTCATAGTAAATTCTTTAATATTTAAATATTTGGTAAATACTAATATAGTATTAGTTTAAATTATTAACAGTTATCTTTTATTTGTATTTAATTTTCTTAAAACTCTTTTAGTTATACGAAAGCTATTAAATACTTTAATGCAATAAAGTACTATTTAGTTATTACTCTTTTTATAAAGAAAATTCTTTACTACAAATAATAATTTAACTAAATTATATATTAGAATAGATACTTGTGTGTAATTATACCGACTTAATATGAGTTTTAAATGTTTTTAAAGTGTAAAATTAATGTAAAGAAGAGTTTTAAACTTCTATCTACCATCTTATGGAGATTTTAAATTTAAATAAATTTATGTTTATGTTTATGTTTGCTATATTTTACTCTATTTTTCATCTTCTGAAGTCTATTTAGCTCAGAAAGCTCTTTATTTTTTAACTCTTTAAAGCTCTCTTCATCGAGTTCTAGAGCAATAGTTGAGTTATATAATTTATCTATATACTCTTGTACCTTTTTAAAATGTTCTGTATCTAATCTTACACTATCTAGTTTTGAAAGTCCACTTTTAAGTTTAATAAATTTATCTCGATACTCGAGATAGTTACTAGACTCTTTTTTAAAGATCTTATATAGATTGTTCGTGCATTTATTAAGAGCAGAGATATACTTTTGTCTTTTGTATTTCTCTATCTGCTTTGGTGTATACTCTCTACTCATTAATAACTATAGTTGTTCCAACTCTTATTTTGCCCCAAAGTATATCTAAGTCACTGTTAGTAAGTGCAATACAGCCGTCTGTCCAGTCGTTAGATAGTGTATAGCTATCTCCATGCCCATCTGCATTCCAGTGTGGTTGCCCATGTATAGTAATTAGGCTTCCAGGATCTACACCAATATCGGCTGCTCTTCTTCTATCTTTTGCATTAGGATATGATATTGTCATTGCTCTATATTTAATAGGATGGCATCTTTTATTTAGTATTCTGTAGCTTCCAACAGGTGTTTTTTTGTCACCTCTTTGTACTTTATTTCCAAGGTGGTCATTTTTACCTAAAGATACAGGAAAAGTATTTACAACATTTCCATTTTTATAGAGATACATCTTATGTTCACTTTTTGATACAACTATTTTATCTATGGCATTAGCTGAGTTGTATATAGCCTCTGGTTTACCTTGACAGTCTGCGCTAGTATAGTAGCCTCCTGTTACTCCTGTAGGAACAGATGAGCAACTGTTAAGTACAAATGAAATAGCTGCAATTATTGCAATAAGACTCATTTTCTTCATTGTTATTTGCCTTTAGTATAGTATTTGGTTATTGTATCAAAAAGATATAAAAAAAAGATGTATTATGTTAGAGTCTAAAGAGGTTAAACCTCTTTAGGTATAAATTATGCGTTTGTAGCAGCTTTAGCAGCTTCGATTGCCTCTTCGTAGTTTGGCTCTTGAGTAATCTCTGGAACAACTTGCTTATATGCAACTTTTCCATCTTTACCAACAACAAAAATAACTCTTGCAAGTACACCAGCTAATGGTCCATCAGCAAGTAGTACACCATAAGCGTTACCAAAATCTTTATTTCTAAAGTCTGAACAAACTTTGATATTATCAATACCAGCAGCTCCACACCATCTAGCAGCTGCAAATGGTAAATCCATAGATACTGTTACAACTTCCACACCATCAAGGCTAGCAGCTTCAGTGTTAAATCTTCTTGTTTCAGCATCACATACACCAGTATCTAATGATGGAACTGCTACTACTAATTGAACTTTACCTTCTCCACCAACTTGCTCATCTTGTAGCATTGGATCACAGTTTACTACTGTAATTACTGGAGCTCTATCTCCTACATTTGTCTCATTGCCTGCTAGATTACATACGATATCTTCTTTAAATGTTACTGTTGCCATTTTTAATCCTTAAAATTTATATTTGTTACTTCCTAATGAAGTGATAAAAGAAGTATAGCTTAAATAGGATAAAAATACTCTTATTTAAAAAGTAATATTTAAAATTATACAATTTAGTAAGAAATGTATATAATTGTAACAGTTTAAGATTTTATTACCTCTCTTTCAGGTATTGATCTATTTACTTAGTGAGGTAATAATTTGAGTGATAAAAGTAGTATAGATGGAGAAGGCTATTTAGCCATTTTCTCATCTAAGTGTTTTTTACTAGGATATATAAATACGGCTTTTCTAAAGATATTAACTCTCTTCTTATCATCTAATGCATATGCATTAATAGTAATTGGTACTGATGTATCATCTTTTGCATTAGCAATTAGAGGCTTTTTAGCTCTTAGAACAATAGCTTTTTTACGCTTACTTCTGGCACCAAGTTTAAATTCTTTGTTAGGTCTAACAATCTCTATATTTTTGTTATCTACACTAAAGTAGTATGTATGAGCTTTATTGTCAGTATTTTGGAATAGTCCAAGATAGCTATTTTCAACACTGCCATCTCCTAATACTTTGTATAGTCTTGTATCTTTGTTAATATTTAGTAGCATATTCTCTTTTTTGCTACCCATTACAAACATTGCTACCATAACAGCAGTTAAAACACCGGCATACCCTAATACTTTAGGTCTTAAGTATCTAGTTTTACCTTCGTGTTTCTCTGTCTCTCTCTCACTCGACCACTGTACAAGACTTGGTTTGTTAAGTGCACCCATAACATTTGTACAAGCATCTACACACTCAAGGCAGTTAATACACTCTAATTGCAAGCCTTTTCTAATATCGATATGTGTAGGACAAACAGTAACGCAGCTTTCACAAGTTGTGCACTCTGCACTAGAGTTAGCAGCTTGTAGATCTTTTTGTTTATCAAATAGTTTATGTTTCTCTTGACCATGACCTTCATAAATACTACCACCTCTAATTGGGTCGTATACGGCCATAATTGTATCTTCATCAAATAGAACTGACTGAACACGGCTATATGGGCATATATATACACAAAAATCCTCTTTAATAAATACAATGTCTGCTACTAAAAATAGTGCTACTCCAATAACAAAACCAATCATTACAGTGTGTTCAGATGGGCTTTGTAAATAGTTAAAGAAAGTCTCTGGCGGTATAAAAAACCACATAAAGTCTGCTGCTGCAACTATAGCTAAAAGAGACCAAATAAGCATTGCAATTGCTCTTTTAGCAGCATTCTTTTTGTAATCAGGATCTTTTTGTTTATTTTTAATAGACTTTCTAATACCTAAAAGTTTTGTCTCTAAAAGGTCACGATAGATAACTCTAAAGATTGTTTGAGGACAAGCCCAACCACACCAAGCACGACCTGCAAAGGCAGTTAATGCAAATATACCTAAAAATAGCATCATAAGCAAGAAAGGCATAATATAAAGTTCTTGCATATCAAATCTTGTAAATAAGAAGTGAAGTTGCTTTTGATCAAAGTTTAATAAAAAGAAGTGATTATCACTAAATTTTATCCATGGAAGAGCTAGAGCAATAATGGTTGCTGCAATATATGCCCAATATCTTTTTATTCTATATGGTATCCATCCCTTAAGATACTCTTTTTTACTAATTTTACTCTTTTCCGACATAACTATCCTTTGTATAATATTTTGTAATTTGTATAATAATTGCAAATTATAATGCTATTATATACCTTTTTTTCTTTATATATTTTTATTTATATGATAAAATACATTAAAAACTATTTAATATAAGGAGATGCATGAAATTAACACATTTAGATGAGAATAATACACCAACTATGGTAGATGTTTCTAACAAAGATAATACAACAAGAGTTGCAGTTGCAAGTGGAGTTATAGAGGTAACAAGAGAGGCTTATGAAGCAGTTGTTACAAATAGTGCCAAAAAGGGTCCGGTTTTACAAACAGCAGTAATTGCAGCAATTAGTGGAGCAAAGCAGACAAGCAACTTAATACCTATGTGCCATCCACTTATGCTTACATCTGTAAAAATAGAGGTAGAGGAGATACCAGAGATACCAGCTTTTAAACTATATGCAAAAGCAAAACTAGTAGGTAAAACAGGTGTTGAAATGGAGGCACTTACAGCTGTTAGCGTAGGACTACTTACAATTTATGATATGCTAAAAGCGATAGATAAGGGTATGGTAATTAAAAATATTCAGTTAGAGCAAAAGAGTGGTGGTAAGAGTGGAGATTTTAATAGATAAGGAGCAGAGTATGATACTAGATAATAAATTTGAAGAAAAACCAAAAATAGAGTACCCTATAAAGTGGGGGTTTAAAGTAATAGGAAAAGATAAGAGTAAATTAGAAGAGATAATAAAAGAGATACTAAAAGATAAAGAGCATAGTTGTAAATTTAGTAATGTATCTAAAAGTGGAAAATTCACTAGTTTTAATGCAGAGTGCATAGTAGATTGTGAAGAGGAGAGAGATGCCATATATAAAGCATTTAATGAACACAGCGATGTAAACTATGTAATGTAGATATGAGCTATTTAGATAAAATAAGAGCATTAAACAACTACAAAGAGGAGGGTAAAACTCCTTTAATTGTAGATGATACTAGGGTAGGGCAGGTTGTAGATAGCTCTGTGGATTTACTATTAAAGAGTAGAGTTTTTATAAAAAAAGATAACTATATAACCCTAAAAGCTAAAAAGTTTGAAGATAGAAATCAAGATTTAACAGAGTTTGCCAATTATCTCTTGGAAAAAGGGGAGATAAACAGAGTTATGAATGAGCCATATACTTTAAGTAAAGACTTTAGCAGCAAGCATTTAGCTTTGGTTGATAGAGCATGTGCTACTACTTTAGGTATAAACAGATATGGAGTACATATTAACGGATATTTTAAAGATAACGGCAAAATAAAGATGTGGATAGCTACAAGAGCTAAAAATAAGGGTTTTGATGCTGGAAAGTTAGACCATATAGCTGCAGGTGGACACCCATATGGTATAAGTCCGAAAAGTAATGCTCAAAAAGAGTGCTATGAAGAGGCATCTATACCTTATGATATATCAAAAAATTTAGTTTTAACAGGGTTTGTAAGTTATAAATTTCAGTATGACAAAGGTGGATTAAAAGATACAATTTTTTGTTATGATTTGGAGCTTCCAAAAGATTTTATACCTAAAGTTAATGATGATGAGGTTGAGAAGTTTGAATTAATGGATATTGAAGATGTTGCAAAACTTGTAAGTGATAGTGATAGGTTTAAGATAAATTGTAATTTAGTAATTATAGATTTTTTAGTTAGGCATGGGGTTTTAACTTATAAAGATAGAGACTACTTTAAAATTGTAAAATCTCTTAGAGGTGCTTGAGCATAAGCAAAAAGAGGGTAGAATTCAACAAAAAGAGAGTTAGGTTTTATATGGTAAGAGATTTTTTAAAAAAGTTTGCAATTAGTCATCCGAAATTTCAAGAGTTTTTAGATAAATATAAACTTCCAAAACATTATTTCGCAACAAATAGAAAGGCTGTTACAAAGGGTGTTTTAATAGGTCTTTTTTGGGGTTTTATACCAATGCCAATGCAGATGGCAGGCGTGGTAGCAACTACACCATTTTTAAAATTTAATGTTCCAATAGGCTTAGCAACTGTTTGGCTCTCTAATCCTATTACCTATCCACCTCTGTGGTATTTAGAGTATAAAACAGGAAATCTACTGTTAGGTCGTGATGGTATAGAAAATATTGAGCTTACAATGAGTTGGTTTCAAAATAATTGGGATAATATAGTAGTACCTTTGTATGTTGGTACAGCACTCTACTCTACAGTTGTCTCTTATTTGATATATATACTTTTAAATTGGCTATGGAAACGTTCTGTTCATAAAGAGAAAAAATTAAAAAAAAGTTGTTAATTGGTGGAGGCGAGGGGAATTGAACCCCTGTCCTAAAATAGCTAGAACTATGACTCTACATGCTTAGTCGGTGTTGATTAATCTCGCACAGTTTCGCTCAACACCCAAAGCTATACTATGCCAGCCAAAGATTCATCTATCAGCATGGCTTCTAATAGATATAGTCATCAGATTGTGATACCCAAAATCCAGTTAAGATGACACTCGCTGGCAGGGCAGTCCTCCGCTATTGCGGGGTTAATGACTTACGCTGCTGCGTAAGCTGGACGATAATCTGTATTGTTTGCGTTTGTTCGCTGTGAGCCGTGTAACGGAATTGCTCAGTCCGGCATGCACATAGCCCCGACTACTCCAGTCGAAACCAAGTCGCCCCCCCATTTAAGAGGAGAGATATAATACAATATTTTATCTATTTTGTCAAGGCGTAGAGTAGCATGGCTGCAAAGTAAACCATTACAAGAGATGAGGCAATAGATAGATATTTTGATATCTCTTTAGATATAAGGTGTTTACTTTTATATATAAATAGAGGCATTAATGTAATCCAAATAATTATAGCTATAACAACCCCATATAGTGTAAATAAGGGATTAAGATTTTTAGTTGTAATTGTAGCGCTAACACTTAACCAAAATCCTATTGTATAAGGGTTTAATAGAGTTAAGCTTAAACCTTTAAAGTAGTTTTTTAAGATATTATTATTAGATTCACTTTTATCTTTTATAATTTTATTATCTCTACTTTTAAATATTTGCCAAGCAATATATATCAGAAATAGTACTCCAAATATAGATATTACCTTTAAAACCTTAGGATTATTAGCAAAGTGTAGAGCCCCACTAAGGGTTAGCAGTAGATAGATTATATCTGCACTCATAGCACCAAATCCAATAGAAACAGCATTTTTATAAGAGTTTAGTGCATTGCTCATGATAAGTATATTTATAGGTCCAAGTGGTATAGCAGCTCCAAATCCAAGTGTAAGTCCACTAAGCAGACTTAGCACTATATAATCCTTTAATTAATAAAAAGAGTCCAACTAATAAAAATGGAATACTTAGTATTTGCCCCATACTTAATGGCAGAGCAGAAGCAAATTCTGATTGAATGCTTTTGAATTGTTCTATAAATAGTCTTGATCCAAAACCTAAAACAAGTACCAAGCCAAAAGCAATTTTTGTAAATTTTTTATAAGATATTGTTTTGTAAAGTGCATATAGTAGAATAAAGATTAAAAAGTAGCTAAACGATTCATATAGCACTACTGGGTGTCTTGGAAAGCTATCAATACGATCAAAAATTACACCCCAATTAGTATTAGTTCTATCACCTACTATCTCTGAGTTAAAAAAGTTTCCAATTCTAATAAATGTAGCGATAAACATTGCTCCAATTGCACCACGAGATAGTAGCCAATCAAGAGAGATGTTATATTTTTTACTAAATATCCATAGAGCTGTAATTACACCTAAAAATCCACCATGGCTAGCTAATCCACCTTGCCATATATAAAATATCTCTATGGGGTGTGCTAAGTAGTAGCTAAGGTCATAAAAGAGAACATGAAACACTCTTGATCCTACAATCATTCCAATAAAAATATGTAAAAAAAGAGGTTCAACTGCTTTTATATCTAGAGCCTCTTTTTTAAACATTGATTCTGTAATCATGTATGCTCCCAGAAGTCCTATAGCAAACAAAAGCCCATACCAGTGCAGTTTAAGTAGACCTAAATTTAATAAAACTGGGTCTATATTCCAATGAAACATTACTTTCCTTTAATTTGGTTTATAAAATATAATAGTTGTTTAGTCTCAATAACTCTCTAAATTGTTATTCGTTAATTCTACTTTTAATATTTTTTGCAATAGTTGCAATTTTATCTTGTTTTTGTGTATAGTTTATACTTTCATCTAGTAGTACTTTTACAAACTCTGATCCTACTATAACACCATCTACACCATCTACTTTCTCTTTTGCATTTTGTTCATTAACACCAAATCCAATATATAGTGGTGTGTTAGATACTTGTTTAACATTTGCAATTAACTCTTGTAAATTTTCACTCTTTCCACTACCTGTTATTCCGGCATATGCTACCATATAGATAAACTCTTTTGCATCTTTTATAATCTTTTCTACTCTATCTTTTGAATCTGTTGGTGCTACAAAGTCTATTAAGCTTAAATTTGCAGCCTCTATTTGTGGTTTATACTTTAGTGCCTCTTCATGTGGTAAGTCTGGTATAATAAAACCTTTAATGCCACTGCTACTTGCTTCTTTTATAAATGTATCTAAACCCTTATGGTAAAATGGATTAAAGTAACCCATCCATAAAGTATCTATAATAGGTGCTATCTCTTTAGATATAGTAAAAAGATGCTCTAATTTAAAGCCATTTTGCAACGCTTTAAGGTTTGCAGCCTCAATTATTGGACCATCTGCAACAGGGTCCGAGAATGGAATACCAAGTTCTAAATAATCAACACCAGACTCAGATAATTTATTTGCTAAATCTATTGTAAAATTAGAATCGGGATAAGATGAAGTGATATATGCTACCAATTTTTTCACAACTATAACCTTTTTTTAAACATTTTAATGTAATTATACTTTTTTTGGATAAAATGAACATATAGAATAATGGAGCAAAATTATGAGTATTCATTCTGAAAATAGAAAAAAAGTTACAGTAAAGAGCATTGCTAAGTATAAAGGTAGTGAAAAAATAGTTATGATAACAGCTTATGATAGACTATTTGCTAATCTTTTTGAGTCTCAAGTAGATATGATTTTAGTGGGCGATAGTTTAAATATGAGTTTTTTGGGTAGAAATGATACATTAAGTGCAAATTTAGAGCAGATGATATATCATACTAAAGCAGTTTGTAACGGTGCAAATACGCCATTAGTGGTATTTGATATGCCATATGGAAGCTATAATAGTAAAGAAGAGGCACTAAAAAATGCTGTACGAGTATATAAAGAGACAGATGCAGATGCAATTAAAATAGAGGGTGGAAGTGATAGAGTAGATATTGTGGAACACTTGACTAAAAATGGTATTGCCGTAGTTTCTCATATTGGATTAATGCCTCAATTTGTTAGAGGTGATGGTGGATATATAGTTCGTGGCAAAACGCCAGAAGATGAGGCAGAACTTTTAAAAGATGCTAAAATGTTAGAGCAAGCAGGTGCATTTGCTATGGTCTTAGAGGGCATTAAAACAGATGTAGCAGCTAAAATAACAGATGAGATATCGATCCCTACAATAGGAATTGGTGCTGGGCTAGGGTGTGATGGTCAAGTTCTAGTTTGGAGTGATATGTTTGGGTTTTTTGAAGAGTTTACTCCTAAATTTGTTAAGAAATATTTAGATGGTGCAAACTTAATAAGAGAAGCACTAGGAGAGTATGTAGATGAGGTTAAAGAGGGTAAATTCCCAACAGATAGATATAGTTACTAAGGAGAAAAAATGAAAAAATTATTACTTATTATAGGATTGTTATTTACAATAAATGGATGTGTATCTACAGCAGGAAGAGGTAGTGTTGGTACATATGTAAATGATACTGTTTTGGTTGCAAAGGTTAAGACAGCACTTGTTGATCAGAAGGGACTAGAGGGATTAAATGTACATGTTAATGCTTATCAAGGTGTAGTACAGCTTAGCGGATTTGTAGATAGTGATGTTAATAAAGAGCTTGCAGGACAGATTGCTAGAAGTGTAGATGGCGTTGGTGAAGTTGTTAATAACTTAATTGTAAAGTAGATTAATGCAACGCATTGTAGAGATTGAGAGATTTGAAGGCGAAGAGAGTGTAGAGACTACACTTCGTCCTAGTAAGTGGGATGAGTATATTGGACAAGAGCGAATAAAATCTAATCTTAAAGTCTTTATAGAAGCTAGTATAAAAAGAGGTGAAGCACTTGATCATGTACTCTTTTATGGACCACCAGGTCTTGGAAAAACTACACTTTCTAATATAATTGCTACACAGATGAGTAGTAATATTAAAACTACTGCCGCTCCAATGATAGAGAAGAGTGGAGATTTAGCAGCTCTTCTTACTAACGTAGAAGAGGGTGATATTTTATTTATAGATGAGATTCATCGCCTTTCTCCTGCAGTAGAAGAGATTTTATACCCAGCTATGGAGGATTATAGACTAGATATAATAATAGGTTCAGGACCTGCAGCACAAGCTGTTAAAATTGACCTACCACGCTTTACTCTAATTGGAGCAACAACAAGAGCAGGTATGCTTAGTAATCCTCTTCGAGAGCGTTTTGGTATGCACTTTAGAATGGAGTTTTACTCTATAGAGGAGCTATCAATAATTATTAAACAAGCTAGTAGTAAGCTAGAGAGAGATATAGAAGAGTCATCTGCATTAGAGATAGCAAAAAGAAGTAGAGGAACGCCTAGAATAGCACTTAGACTTTTAAGAAGAGTTAGAGATTTTGCAGATGTATCAGATGAGAGTAAAATATTGCTTAAGACTACCGTATTTGCATTAGAGCAACTTGGTGTTAATAGTGTAGGTTTTGATGAACAAGATTTGAAACTATTAAACCTTCTAGCATCTGCTAGGGGTCGACCAATGGGGCTCTCTACAGTTGCAGCAGCTTTAAGTGAAGATGAAGGAACAATAGAAGATGTTTTAGAACCATATTTAATAGCAAATGGTTATGTAGAGAAAACTGCAAGAGGTAGAATTGCAACAGTAAAAACTTACGAAATGTTAAAATTGACACCACCTAATATTGAGCAAGGAGGACTTTTTGAATAGTAGTTCTAATATATATATACTAATTTTTTTTATTTTAGGCTTATTAGCTGCATACTCTATATTTCAGCCATTTATATTACCTATTGTTGTGGCAATACTCCTTGCAATGGCAACATCTAACTTAACAAGGTATTTTGCCGAGAAATTCCACTCTAAAAAACTATCAACTCTAGTAACAGTAATATTTATGGTTTTACTAATAATTGCACCTATAGGGTATATTGCAACTGTAGGTATAACCTATATAACACAAATAGATACAGTATCAATTAATACTATATTGGCTAAAAGTAGAAGCTTAGTCTCTGATATTCCATATATTAAAGATATTGCAAATAAGTATTTAACAACTAATGAAATTGTTCCATATATACAAAATTTATCTATATATATAGGAAAAATGAGTACGAAGGGTATAGAGTTTATTAAAGATACACTTTTAGTAGTTCTTTTTTATGCTGTATTTGTATATAATCAAGAGAAGATAATGAGCCTAATAGTATCTTTAATGCCCACAACACGAAAAAGGGGTAACTACTTATTAAATGAAGTCTCTTCTACTATAGAGATTGTATTCTACTCTATTATTGTAACAGCAGTACTAGAAGGGCTTCTGTTTGGTCTATTTATATCTGAGTATGGATTTAATGGATTACTATTAGGATTTATATATGGGTTTGCATCTTTAATTCCTGTTGTAGGAGGTATAATAGTTTGGTTACCAGTTGCACTACTAGCATGGAGTAAGATAGATGCTAGTAGTGCAATTACTATAGCTGTATACTCTGTAGTGATTATATCGCTAGTAGCAGATACATTTGTAAAACCATTTATTATAAAAATAATTAAAGACAATATATTAAGAAGTCCAACAAAAATAAATGAGCTATTAATTTTCTTCTCTATTATTGCTGGAATGGGTAGTTATGGTTTTTGGGGTATGATTATCGGACCAGCAGTTACAACCTTTTTAATAGCAACTACTAATGCTTATATAGAGTATAATCAAAAATTTAACCAAAAGAGTAACATGCTTTAGCACCTATTATAGGGGCTAAAGAGATGCTAATTTAATTATTTTCACTTTTTTTTCAATTATTCAACAAAAACTCTTGACAAAGGATAATTTTTTCCCTATAATACGCCTCACAAACACAGAGTGGCTTGAGTAAGCGACTTGAATAAGTGATTTGAG
>CAMZLH010000015.1 GCA_947311565.1 uncultured Nitratifractor sp. | reverse complement strand
ATTATTAAATTGTTTATTTAAAATATCTGTTGTATTACTTGCTTTTTTTGCTGAACTATTTATCATATTTACAATAGATTCTGATAATACTCTTCTTTTTGTATCTATACTCATAGGTTGTATATGTGCTATTACTTCACTAATTTTAAGATATTCTATATCATCAGCTATATACTTAAAATCATCCAAATTCAACCCTAACTCTTTACAACAATTATCTAAAAAAGAGAGTGTAATACTCTTCTCTTCAACTAAATAGTATCTATTCTTACACTCAATAACTTTATCACAAGTTGAGCCAATATTATCTAAACAATCCATATCTATTACAGTAAAAGCACTCAGCTCTTCATCGCAGCACTTCTCTTTAACTCTTGCTATAGGTATTGCCACAAAATATCCTCAAATGTATCCATTAACTCTTTTTGTAATATATTCCAATTGTTATCATCTAAAATATAGTTGCTAACAATACCATCTTTCTCCTCTAATACATTAAAAGAGACCCTACCTCTAAAACCTCTCTTTTGAGATATTGCATTTAAATAATCAGCCATATAAGGGCTATGAGTAGAGAATACAATCTTTACACCTGCATTCATAAGCTCCACAAACAAATCTACCATTTTAAGTTGCCACTCAGGATGAAGGTGAACTTCTGGTTCTTCCCAAAATAAAATTGACCCCTTTTTTAAAGCTTTATTTGTAACCAAATATTGAAGTAAACCTATACTTTTTGTTCCAGAAGATGTATTTAAAATATCATAATTTGTAGTATCAGTTCTATAAATAAAAGAGTCTCCACTACTCTCTATATCTCCAGAAATTATCTCTTTAGATTTTTTTATAAAGTTTTGAATAAATCTATCTTGCTCTTCGTCTGTAAATGAATAATTTGTATCTAAAATATTCAATAGAGATTCAATATGGTATGGAACTTTTCCTTTCTCTCTTCTCATAAAAGATTTAAATTCTAATATAAGTGGAGTTTCTACAAAAATGGGTTCGTGAATATTTTCTATAGTATAGTTAACCTCTCTTTTTACCAATATCTTATTATTATCAAATTTAAATAATATTTTTTTACTTTTATACTCAAACTTTTTAGATATTTGATTAAGATTTACAAAAATTGATTTAGAAATATTATTTAAATAATATTTTATATCATTTTGATCATTTATAATCATTTGTAAAAGCTTTATAGCCTTATCTTTATTATGTAAATCAAATTTGTTATTCTCTATAAACTCTAATAACTCTTGATATTTACTGTTTTCTAACATTTCATACAATAATGTATGTGGGAGTTTATTGTTTTTATCATAAAAATAGAAACCTTCCAAAAAAGACCATACAGATTTATAATTATTCCAATAATCTTTATCTACTAAATATTTAGCCTCTTCAACAGCATACATAAACTTCATCACATAACTCTTACCAGTGCTTGGCTTTCCTGCCAAGACGGTAATGTCATTAAACTCTAATGAAGTATCTTTAAGTTTAGCAAAGTTTTTAAAGTGTGCTAACTCTTTTGCCATTGATTATCCTAATATTTTATCTTTTTTGATTATATCAAAAATTATTTAATTCCCAAACTTCTATCTATCTTCTTTTGGTCAAATCCACAAATCCATTGGCTTCCAGCTATTAATACAACTGGTACTCCTTTGCATCCATTTCTTATGCAATCTCTTGCGGCTTTTTTATCTCTGCTTACATCGATAGCTCTATATTTAATACCCTTTTTTTTAAAGTAATTTTTAGCTCTTGTACACCATATACATAATGGTGAAGTAAATAGAGTTACACTCTTTTGTCTCTTTGGCTTATCCACATTGGCTCCTATAAAATTACCTCTATCTCACTAGAGTCTAGTTCTACTTTTTTTGCTTTTGAAATTCTATCTTCATCTAACTTAGTCTTTAACTCATCATCATCTAGTGCCATTATTTGAATTGCTAAATATGCTGCATTAATTGCCCCTGCTTTTCCAAGCGCTACTGTTGCTACTGGCATTCCTGAAGGCATTTGAACGGTGCTAAGCATTGCATCCATACCATCCATTGCACCACCTTTCATAGGCACTCCAATTACTGGTCTTGTAGTTGCTGCAGCAACTGCACCTGCTAAGTGTGCCGCCATACCAGCAGCTGCAATAAATACTTGAGAGCCTTTCTTCTCTGCCTCTTTAATATAATCTTTCGTTCTATCGGGGCTTCTATGTGCCGATGATATAATCATCTCAAATGGTACACTAAACTTTTTTAGCGTCTCTGCACACTCTTTCATAACCTCATAGTCACTCTTGCTTCCCATAATTATCGATACAAACTTCACTTAATTCTCCTTATCTTTTGGTGTTAAATTCATTGGTGTTGACTCATCTACTAAGCCTTTTTTTTCTAGTGCCTCTTTTATCTCTCGTCTTAAAATTGTATAGCTTGGTAGCTTAGTTGGTAGTTTAACATCAAAAATATAACCACTATGTACACAATCTAAAAATTTATTGTCCACTCTCTCTATCTTATTAAATGTTAACCAATAAGAGCCATCTATAAGCTCTATTTTACCAATTTCATTATCTACTAAATCAACTTTTACACCAATAGGTAGAACAATCTCTACTCTATCTCCAATGCAAGTTTTATCTTTACACTTCCAACTTAAGCCATCTTCGCTAACAAGTCCAACAACTTGATGTGTTCCATACTGTATAGAAAACTCATGTGACTGTGTATCATCTCTTTCAAATGGGCGTGATATTAAATATGCATCTGTAAAGCCACGATTTTGTGTTGTATGTAGCTCTTTTTGGTACTTGTTCGCATTAAACTTATCATTATAAAAGTCATCAATCGATTCTCTATAAGCCTTTGTAACAACTCCTGCATAGTATGGAGACTTAGTTCTACCCTCAATTTTAAGAGAATCAATAACGCCGCTTCTTAAAATCTCATCTACATGAGAAGCAAGGTTCATATCTTTGGCATTCATTATATATGTTCCTACGCCCTCCTCTTCATCTAATCTAAATGTTGTACCACTCTCTGGGTTATGAGCATAAATCTCATACGGAAAGCGGCAATCATTTGCACAGCTTCCACGGTTAGGCACTCTACCAGTTTGAAGTGCCGAAACTAAGCATCTACCACTATACGCAAAACACATTGAACCATGCACAAAGACCTCTAGCTCTATATCTGGCAGATGTTTTTTAATAGCTTCACAATCTTTTAAACTAATCTCTCTTGCAACTATAATTCTTTTTACACCTAAATCGTAATAAACTTCTGCATCTATTGCATTCATTACATTCGCTTGTGTAGATAGATGTATAGGAATATTTGGTGCAATTTTCGACGCAATTTTAACAACGCCAGGGCTTGAAACTATTAGTGCATCAGGATTAAGCTCTGCAATCTTTGCAATATGGTTCTCATAAAGATCTATTTGAGAATTAAAAGGAAAAGAGTTTACAGTTGCATAGACCTTTTTACCCATATTATGAGCATACTCTATTCCCTCTTTATATGAGTCCATATCAAACTCTTTTCCACTTCTTATTCTTAAAGAAAATGTACTTGTACTACCATATACAGCATCAGCACCATAATTTAGTGCGATTTTTAACTTCTCTAAATTACCAGCTGGTGCTAAAAGTTCTACTTTTTTCATAAATATCCATAATTTTTTGGTAATTTTACTATAATAACAATAAAAATAAGGTTTTATATGAGAGTAGATCTTCACAACCACACACCTCTTTGCAATCATGCAACTGGAAGACCACGAGAGTATATTATAAAAGCTATAGAAGAGGGTATAGATATTTACGGCTTTAGTGACCATGCACCTATGGATTTTGATAAAAAATATAGAATGAGTTTCGATGCAATGAAGAGCTATGAAGATGAGATTTTATCTTTAAAAAATGAGTTTCAAGATAGAGTAGATATTCGACTTGGCTACGAAGTTGACTACCTAAAAGGGCATATGTTCGAAAAGGTCTTAAGCGCTAAAGTAGACTATCTAATAGGCTCTGTTCATTTTTTAGATAATTGGGGGTTTGATAATCCTGAGTATATCAAAGGATATGAGGGTAGAGATATAGATACAATTTGGCAAGAGTACTTTAATGCAGTAGAGCAGATGGCTAAAATGGGTAGATTTAATATAGTTGGACATATAGACTTGATGAAAGTATTTAATTTTCTTCCTAAAAAAGATATAAGATTAATAGCGAAAAATGCTATCAAAGAAATTAAAAAAGCTGGAATGTCTGTAGAGATAAATGCAGCAGGTTACAGAAAGCCAGTAAAAGAGCAATATCCAAGTAAATATATATTAGAGGTATGTTACGAAGCTAATATACCAATAACTTTTGGTTCAGATGCCCATAGTATTGAGCAAGTTGGCTTAAACTACACTAGAGCCTTAGAGTTTGCCAAAAGTATTGGATATAGTAATTGTGTATCATATATCAACAAAGAGATGCAATTGCATAAAATTTAATCATATTTACTTAAAGATAAAAATAAAAAGAGTGTATAATAGCTACATTAAATTTTAATTAGGAGTAACAATGGGTAAATTTGTTAACAATATAGATGAGTTCTTTAAGTATTGTGAGGATAACGAAGTAGAATTTGTAGATTTTAGATTTACAGATATTAAAGGTGCGTGGCATCATATCTCATATAGAATGAGTGCAGTTAGTCCTGAATCTTTCGAGGCTGGTTTGCCATTTGATGGTTCTTCAATAGAAAATTGGCAGCCAATTAATGAGTCAGATATGCTACTTAAACCAGATGCAGGAAGTGCATTTATGGATCCATTTACTGCAGACCCTACAGTTGTAGTAATTTGTGATGTTTATGACATTTACAAAAACGAACTTTATGCAAAATGCCCAAGAAGTATTGCTAAAAAAGCACTTAAAGCACTTGAAGAAGCTGGTGTTGCTGATGCTGCATACTTTGGACCAGAAAATGAGTTCTTTATCTTTGATAATGTTAAAATTGTTGATCAAGACAATGAACAGCACTTTAGAGTTGATACAGACGAAGGTCATTGGGCTGATGGTACAGAGTATGAAGATATGGGTAACATGGGTCATAGACCAAGAATTAAAGGTGGTTACTTCCCAGTAATGCCAACTGATAGCGCAGTTGATTTAAGAGCAGAGATGATGCATGTTCTTGAAGAAGTTGGTTTAGAAGTTGTTTTAGGACACCACGAAGTTGCACAAGGTCAACACGAAATTGGTATCGTTTTCTCTGATATTATTACAGCAGCGGACAATGTTCAAAAGTATAAGTATGTTGTAAAAATGGTAGCTCACCTAAATGGTAAAAGTGCTACATTTATGCCAAAACCAATCTATAATGATAACGGTAACGGTATGCACGTTCACCAATCACTATGGAAAGATGGTAAAAACCTATTCTACAAAGAGGGTGAGTATGCGAATTTGAGTAAAACTGCACTAGACTACCTAAGTGGTATCTTTGCACACAAAGAGGCTGTTGCAGCATTTACAAACCCAAGTACAAACTCTTTCAAAAGACTTTTACCAGGTTTTGAAGCTCCAAGAATTCTAACATATTCAAGCCAAAACAGATCGGCTGCTTGTAGAATTCCTTATGGTGCAGGAGAGATGGCTACAAGAATTGAGACAAGATTCCCAGATTCAGTAGCTTGTCCTTACCTTGCATTTTCAGTTTTAATGATTGCAGGTTTAGATGGTATTAAAAAAGGTGGTTACGATTTAGTTGGACCATTTAACGAAGATCTATTTGAACTAAGCAGAGATGAAATTGCAGAGAGAAAAATTCCTGAACTTCCAAATAGCTTTAGAGATGCTCTTGAAGGTCTAGAAAAAGATCACGACTTCTTAAGCCCAATTATGAGCTCAGAGTATGTAAAAGAGTATGTTGACTATATGTTCAACAGACATGTTATTCCTGTAGAAGGAAGACCAACAGCATTTGAGTATATATCTACTTACTCTTGCTAAAGCTACCCCCTTATTGGGGATAGTTCATAAATATTTACTTATTACCCTTAGAGACTTTTCGCTCTAATTCATCAACTCTACTCTTTAATTTTTCTATCTCTTTCATTAACTCTCTTACAGTTGGTTCTCTATTTGGCTCTTTATCTACCAAAACAGTACTATCATTTTTAATAAATATATGCTCTTTACCATTTAAATCTTTAGTAATTGTCTCTACCTTACCACTTTTAGCTAACTTTATAGCATTAAATATGCTTATTTTATTGACTCTCGCGTAATCTTTTATAGATATATAATCCATCTCTTTCTCCTTAGCTCTAACTATATTGTATGTACTCTTAATATTATAGACTCTAAACCTTGCAGGTAAGAGCTTTTTTTCTCCTGCATAGCTAAGCATTACTGCTTCTGTTTTATTCTTATCTACCCAATCTATAAACAATCCACTATGCTCTATATTTTTATATGAGTAGTTTATATGATATAACCAATCTGCTGGCTTTATTTTATCTATATCTGCATATAATTCACTCTTTTTAGAGCTAAATATATCTACTTTACTAGCATTAGACTCTCTATATACTCTATCTATATAGTCCCAACAAGAGCCTCTGATAATAACTCTACTCTCTACCATCTTTAAGGCATTTTGTAGTATCTTTTTTTGAGTACCACTACTCTTTTCTATACTATGCTCAACTATTTTTTTATATCTACTTAGACCTGTTGGATCCTTAGCAAATAGAGATATAGGTATAACTAAGAGTAGAGTTAATTTCAATTTAGCTCCTCTAAAAAAGAGTCAAAATATAAATCACTTGGCATTCTCCAATTTGCTCTTGGACTTAAAGATACAGTTCCAATCATTACCCCATCTGGCATAGCATTTCTTTTAAATTGTTGAGTAAAAAAACGTTTAATAAATAGTTTTAGCCATCTCTTAATTGTGTCATCACTATACTTATCTTTAAATGCTAAAGATGCAATATAAAATATCTTCTTAGGAGAAAACCCATCTCGTATAAAGTGATATAAAAAGAAGTCATGTAGTTCATATGGTCCAACTATCTCTTCTGTAGCTTGTACTATCTTATCATCTACTGCTGGTATTAACTCTGGTGATACTGGAGTATCTAATATATCTTTTAATAGCACTTCTAAGTTGCCTTTTGCATAGTAACTAATTAGATACTTAATTAATGTTTTAGGTATACCACTATTTAGACCAAACATACTCATATGATCTCCATTGTAGGTACTCCATCCTAGTGCAATTTCACTTAAATCACCTGTACCAACCACTAAACCATTTAACTTATTTGATAGATTCATAAGTATTGCTGTTCTTAACCTAGCTTGTGTATTTTCATAAGTAATATCGTATGTTTCTAGATCATGATCTATCGTTTTTAACTCTTGTGTAGCTAACTCTTTTATATCTATCTCTTTTAGTGTAACACCCAAAATTTTACAAATCTCTTTTGCATTACTTAGTGTTTTACTCGTTGTTCCAAATCCAGGCATTGTAACAGCCACAATATCTTTTATATCCCACTTTGCCTCAATAAATGCTTTATGTGTAGATAAGAGTGCTAAAGTAGAATCTAACCCACCACTTATTCCAATAAGAGCTCTTTTAATATTAGCTTGTCTCATTCTTCTAATTAATGCATAAGCTTGAATATTAGTAATCTCTTCACTTCTTTGCTTAATACTATCTACACTATTAGGAATAAATGGATGTGGATTATAAAACCTATCTATCTTAGCTGGTCTATTTAGACTATTAAACTCTATACTCCTACATAAACTAATTGAGCTTTGGTTAAAAGAGCTATCATTTACTCTTAAATTAGAAACTCTATTTATATCTACATCAGCATAGATTAACTTACTATTAAATGTTAAATTTTTATCTCTTTTTAAAATAGTTCCATACTCTGATATAATTAAATCACCACCAAAAATAGTATCACTTCCACTCTCACCAAGAGAGCTAGAAGCATATGCATATACACATATTAATCTTGCACTTTGTGAACTTACTAAACTTACTCTATAACTATCTTTACCAATAATTTCATTACTAGCACTTAAATTTAAAATAAGATTTGCACCAGATTGTGCTAAAATATTACTAGGTGGAGTAACCGCCCAAAGATCTTCACATATCTCAACACCAAAAGTTAAAACATCACTATCACTAAAGAGTAAATCAATGCCAAAAGGTACATCTTGAGAGAGAATATTTACTACTTCATTCTTAATATCTCTGCCACTAGAAAAGTATCTAGCTTCGTAAAACTCCTGTTTGTTTGGAATATAAGTTTTAGGCACAACGCCTAATATTTCACCATTTTTTATAACTAATGCCGTATTATATAATCTACTTTTATACTTTAGTGCATAACCTATAGTAAAGATAATATTTACATTTCTAGAGTACTCTAATATACTTTTAAGAGCTAAATCTTGCGCATTTAATAAAGAAGTATTAAATATCAAATCTCCAACACTATAACCTATTAGTGTAAGTTCACCAAAGTTAGCAATAGATACATTTTTATCTTCACAACTCTCTAAAGAAGAGATAATCTCATCTACATTCTTAAGTGGATTTGCTAAAAACAACTTGGGTGCAACTGTGGCAACTCTATAAAAACCAAACATATAATGCCTTTTTAAATATATTTTAGCATAATTTTGTTATCAACTACCACAATTACTTAGTACTACTATAGAGTAAAAATATACTAAATTAAAAACCCAATTTTATTTAAGAGTTATTTAACACTTTTTGTTAAATCTACCATCTTTGTATCACTTCCAAAGATAGATATTTTTTTAGCAATTCTTATATTCTTAACGCTACTATAGCCACATGCTGTTCCACACTTAACAACACCTATAAGGTAGTAGCTGCCACTTGGTATATTTAAAAACTCAAAATTGCCACTACTATTAGATGTAGTAAATTTTAGATAGTTAAATAGCCTTGAATCAACTTTTGACATCTT
Source organism: uncultured Nitratifractor sp. (assembly GCA_947311565.1). Taxonomy (GTDB): domain Bacteria; phylum Campylobacterota; class Campylobacteria; order Campylobacterales; family Sulfurovaceae; genus JAADEQ01. The sequence goes on along the minus strand of CAMZLH010000015.1, from coordinate 42,986 downwards.
AGCACCACCTAAGTAACTCTTTAAATACCACTGTGTAGAGTAGCTAGTTACAGGGTTTAGATATAATCGTGTATTTTTACCAATAACTCTACTACCAGATGCACTCTTAATATATATACTACCTGTAACAGCAGCAGAACCTGTTGTAGCTAAACTATTATACTCAGATACAGGGAAAGCTACTCTTTGTACAACTGTAGTGTTTTTTGTTGATATATTGGTTTCATTCTCATTGGTAAATGTCTGCTCACTACTCTCATTTATTGTCTCGTTAACAACATCACCCAAATTACTATTCTCATTTTCATCACTAACTAAAGTAGAGTCATTGCCATTATAAGGTACTTCCATAACTAACTTTTGTCTGTATACATTACATCCATTAAATATTAAAAGTGCTCCTATAAATAGGGAAGCTTTTGTATATATTCTCATTAAATTCTCCTAAAATTATATATTAGATCTCTTATAACAAGAGTAAGAGTCTATTTTAAAAATTATACAATATTTTTCTTTATATAGTGTAACTCAAAATAAGTAGCATAGATAAGGGGTTCTCTAAAACTATTTACCTAAACAAAATTCACTAAACATCTTATCTAGTAACTCTTCGTGTCTGTATGGTTTTGTTATCTCATTTAGAGCTTCTATTGCAATATTTATATGGTAACTAAAAAACTCCAACTCTATATTTAATAAAGGTTCTAAAGCATAATTAATCTCATCTTTTGCTCTATTAACAGAATCTATTTGCCTAGAGGAGATAAGCATAAGTTCATCAATTTTAGAGAAGCTACTTAATGACTCTTCTATTACTATAATTAAATTATCAACAGACTCTTTTGCACTCAGAGAGATAGTATTAAACTCTTTAAATACTGCTAAATCTATTTTTCTATCTATATCTATCTTATTAAGTACAACAATAACTTCTAAATCATTTGAGTTATGTATTAAATCTAAAACCTTTAAATCTTCGTTATCTAGTTCACTAGAAGCATCAAATACAGCAACAACAATATCTGACTCATCAAGCCACTTTATAGAACGCTCAACACCTAACTTCTCTATAGTATCAGTTGCCTCTCTAATACCTGCAGTATCAGCAACTCTTACAATATGTGAACCAATTTTTATCTGCTCTTCTATACTATCTCGTGTTGTTCCAGCAATATCGCTTACAATTGCCCTATCATAATTTAACATCTTATTTAAAATAGAGCTTTTACCAACATTTGGTTTACCAATAATAGAGAGCCAAAAGCCCTCTATTAATCCTTTTCTTCTAAGTGACGATTTTACTATAGACTCTAGCTCATCTCTTATACTTACTAGTCTCTCTTCAATTTGATTTAATAGATCATCTGGTATATCCTCTTCTGCATAATCAATCATAACTTCAGAGTGTGCAAGCAAAGATATTAATCTATCTCTTGTATTATCTATATACTCACTCAACTCGCCTTTTAATTGCCTTGCTAAAATCTTTGCACCATCAACACTTTTTGTCTCTATCATCTTTGCAATCGCTTCTGCTTCGCTTAAATCAATTTTACCATTCAAAAAGGCTCTTTGTGTAAACTCACCTGGTTTAGCTAAATATGCACCATAACTTACTAAAGTATCTAATATCTCTTGTGCTATAACAGAGCCACCATGAGACTGAAACTCTACTATATCTTCTCCTGTAAAACTGTTTGGTGACTTAAAATAAATTACGATTGCTTGATCAATTAAATTAGAGTCTTTACTATATACAGATGCTAAAGTGGCAACTCGTGGCTCTAGAGACATATCTTTATTTAAAAGATTTTTAGATATCTCTAAAGCACTATTCCCACTAACCCTTACTATTGCTATCGAACCAACACCACTAGCTGTTGCTACTGCTGCAACTGTTTGATTTGACATTATCTTTTATTAAAATCGTTAATAATTATATATCTATCGCCACTTTTTGTTCTCTTAATAGCAACATACTTATTTGAAAATGTATCTCTTAAATACTCTAATGCAATTTGAACTAAAATACCATTTAACTCTTTAGTTCTACCCCACCCCTCTTTATTTATATGATCTACTACTGGCTGAAGTTGATGCTTAATCATATCTTGCTGTGATGCTAAAAATTGAGCTATCTCCAACTTAAGGTATAGACCATATTTAGTATTTATCCAATTAAATAAAAGATAAGATAATGCATTATATCTATAACCCTCTTTACCAATAAGAAGAGCTGCATCATCACCATCTATAAAAAGATATGCTGTATTATCCTCTATATCTAACTCAATTGTATCTAAATTGAAACAACTAAATGAGAGTAGTTTTTTTATCTCTAACTCTAAATCTTCTGCACTAATAGATTTAAGACTACTATCATCTGCCTTACTGCTATTGAAGAATGAGTCAACAATCTTTGACTCCTCTAATTGAGGCTCTAATATAGGCTTTGACTCTTTATCTTCTGCTTCGATATCTCTATTATCTTCTTTTATACTATCTTCTAATTGTAAACTTTTACTCTTCTCTTCTTTTTTACTCTCTTTAACTACTACAGCAATTAGTGCATTTTTAGAAAACAACCCTAAAAAGCCCTTAGATGGATACTGCATAATTTCATAATCTAATTTATCTATAGCTATAGATAGATCAACTGAAGCTAACTTGCATGCCTCTTCGATACTTTTTGCTTCAAACTTTTTAATCATTTAGACTCCTAACTCTTATTGGATGCTTTTAAATTTTGTTTATACTTCTCATAGGAAATGTTAATATAGTACTGCTGTGCTATTGTTAAAATATTGTTTGTTAACCAATAAAGTACTAGCCCCGATGGGAATGTTAAGAAGAAGAATGTCATAAGTACAGGTAACCACTGAAAAATCTTCTGTTGCATTGGATCTGTCATTGTATTTGGTGTAACTTTTTGCTGAATATACATTGTAACACCCATTAAAACTGGTAAGATGTAAGAGGGATCTTTTAGTGACAAATCTGTAATCCAACCAAACCATGTAATCCATGAAGCGCCTTGTAGCTCATCTGCATTTAATAAAACCCTGTATAGTGCAAAGAAAATTGGGATTTGAAGTAACATAGGCAAACAACCACCCATTGGATTAGCACCATGTTTTTTATAAAGAGCCATCGTCTGCTGACTCATTTTAGCAGGATCCTTACCATACTTCTCTTTTAACTCTTTCATTTTAGGTGCTAAATCTTTAAGTTTTTGCATAGACATTAAACCCTTATAAGAGAGAGGGAATAGAACTAGCTTAACTAAGATAGTAAATAGAACAATTGACCAACCCCAGTTGCCAACAAAGTTATATATAGCTAGCATTACTTTAAAAAATGGTTTTGCTAAAAAAGTAAACCAACCAAACTCAATAACATCTGTAAGTTTAGGGTCTAAAGTAGTAAATAGTTTCCACTCTTTTGCACCAATATATCCAGATAGTCTCTCTTTACCATTAACTTGAACAAAAGTAATAGGCTCATCTTCATAATCTTTAACACCAGATGATGCTACAGTAGATTTAAAAGTACCATCTTTTTTATAAAGTATTGTTGCATAGTATCTGTCTGAACCTGAAATTACACTTGTATCTAAAAAATTTTGTGCCTCTTTTACATCGCCATCTTCTAATGTTGTTATAATTCCTTTAGAGTCTCTTACAATTGTACCACGTACAACCATATACATACTCTCATCTATCGTTGGTCTAAAACCTTGTGTTATAAAATATTCACTATTATTAGATGCTTCAACACTCAAATCATAATGACCATCTGGATAAAATTTTAATTTTTTTGTTAAAGTTGTATCACCTAAGTTTTGAGTTAAAACTAACTCTTTAGCTGTAGTTGTAGCATCAATTTTTGCCTCGTTTACACTATAGTTAGTAGAAAATGCTAAACTATTTAATTTATCATCTCTAAATCTAACCTCTAAAGGCATAATTGTATCTCTGTTTATTAAATCGATTGGATTTCCATCTTTATCTCTATATTTTGTCTCTTTTAAAATTAGTGAGTTTACTCTACCAAGATTATCAACTTTTAGAGTAAATCTTTTTGTATCTACAGTTGCAATAGATTCGATAGCGCTCTTTTGTGTAACTGGCGGCTTAATTTTAGTAGGCTCTTGGCTCTTTACAATACTACTACTTGCTGGCGCAACTGGTGCACTATTTTTTTTCATAGAACTACTCTCTGCAATTGTAGTAGATGAGCTATTTTTTTCACCATCTAAACTCTGATTAGGCATTAAATAACCATATGCACTTAATACTAAAAACGATAAGACTAGTGCTAACAGTAATCTTTTATTCATATCCGACTTTTCCAAACCCTAAAACCTTTATATTATATTTTAATTAGATATGCCGTAACAACACTAATTTAATCTTGAAATTATATCGAAATGTCTCTAAATATCGAATATAAAGCTAAAAAAAGAGTATTTTTTTACTCAATATCTCTAAAAAGTTTCAATCTTTTGTATATTTTATTAAATGTTTTCTCAACATTCTTATAATCAGAAGTTAGTATTGGGTTTTTTGCTACAAAAATATAGTATCCGCTTTTTAAACTATTACAATTGCTAATAAAGTGTGCTCTTAATAAGCGTTTAGCTCTATTTCTAGATACTGCATTTCCCACTTTTTTACTAGCAACAAATGCTATCTCTTTTTTTGTAGATTTTTTATAGAAGAGTACAAACCACTCACTATGCCATGAGTGGCTTGGTTTTGAATATATTTTATTAAACTCTCTTTGAGAGTTTAATCTTTTAAAGCCTCTTAAGCTGCTAATCTTTTTCTACCTTTAGCGCGTCTAGCTCTAATAACTTTTCTACCATTTTTGCTCTTCATTCTTACTCTGAATCCGTGTGTTCTCTTACGAGGTGTGTTGTGTGGTTGATATGTTCTTTTCATCCTGCTACATCCTTAAAATATTTGCTATCTTTACATGCATCTAATCTGCAATGCAAAATTGTTTGGAATTTTATCTAAAATATATTAATCTAAACTTATTCGCCATTCCAAGCTATATGTGGTTTTCCATTTTCATCAAATTTTACTGCTGGCATACCCATTACATTATAGCCATTATCAACATGATGAATCTCACCTGTAACCGCTGTACTTAAGTTACTTAGTAGATACATTCCACTATTTCCAACTTCTGCTATAGTTACATTTTTCTTTAGTGGAGCGTGTGCCGCATTCCACTTTAACATAAAGCTAAAATCACCAATTCCAGCTGCAGCTAAAGTCTTAATAGGTCCTGCACTAATAGCATTTACACGAATACCATCTTTACCTAAATCTTCAGCTAAATATTTAACTGTCATATCTAATGTTGCTTTTGCTATACCCATTAAATTATAATTTGGTATATACTTTTCTCCACCATAATAACTTAAAGTTAATACAGATGACTCATCACTAAGTATTGGCTTTAATTTTTGTGTAACCTCTATAAGTGAATAGACAGATATATTCATTGCCACACTAAATGCATCTTTTGTAATATCTACAAATCTACCACTAAGACCCTCTTTTGGTGCAAATGCAATAGAGTGTACTATAAAGTCAATTTTTCCAAAATCTCTCTCTAGTGACTCTTTTAATGCCTCTATCTCATCTGGTTTTGTAACATCGCATGGATACAATCTATCTTTACAATCTAAATCTTCTGCAATTGGCTCTAGTTTTTTTTGAAACCTCTCATTTAAGTATGTAATAGCAAGCTCTGCACCTTGCTCTTTACACGCTTTTGCAATACCATAAGCAATAGATTTTTTATTAGCAATACCAAGTACTACTCCTCGCTTACCCTTCATTATCATAAAGCAACCTTTAAATTTTTTTTGATATTTTAACATAAATTTATAATATTAGGGCTTTTATATGCAAAATATACTAATCATATCAACAGGTGGAACTTTCAATAAAGTATACAATAGAGTTAGTGGAGAGTTAGAGATAGATAACAACTCTAAATCACTAAAACATATAGAGGAGTGTTGGTTAACTAATTTAAACTATATAAATATAATTGGAAAAGACTCTTTAGATTTTACAAATAGCGATAGAGAGAGACTTTTAACAGCAATTAAAGAGTCTAAATATAGCAAAATTATTATTATTCATGGTACAGACACAATAGATAAAAGTGCAATCTATATTAGTCAAAATTGTCTTGACAAGACTATAGTATTTACTGGTGCAATGGTACCTTTTTCTATTGAATCAATAGAAGCAACTGCAAACTTAGCTTTAGCAATTGGATACTCCAAACTTGCAAACAGTGGAGTTTATATTGCGCTTAATGGTGTTGTAGATAGTTATAGTAATATAATTAAAAATAGAGAATTAGGTCTATTTACAAAGGTGTAATATCCCAACCACAAGTGGTTGTAGATATTCTCTTTATTTTAAAGAAGATATATATTCAGATACTGCTTTAACATCTTCATCGCTTAAACCCTTTACTTGACCATGCATAAGCATACCCATACCAGCGACATTTCTTGTTCCAGCTTTATACTCTTGAATTTTCTTTTCTAAATCTGCTACTGATTGACCTGCAATAACTTCTGATTTACCAAGAGCTTTTGTCTTACCATCAGCACCATGACAGCTAACACATTTAGCATATGCTGCTTTACCTTTACTGTTACCACCAGAAACTACTTCTTTAGCTTTTTCAGTAGTAGCTGACGCAGCCTCTTTTGTAGCTTCTACTGCTTTAGTAGCTGTCTCTTTAACCGCTTCTGTAGTTTTAGTAGCAGCCTCTTTTGTAGTTTCAACAACCTTATGTGCACTCTCTTTTACTGCATCAGTCGCAGATGATGCAGCCTCTTTTGTCTTCTCAACTGCAGTTGTTACTGCATTTTTAGAGCCTTCATCACTAGATTTGTTTCCGCATCCGCTAAATGTTAATACTGCTACAGTTGCAACAGATAGTATAACTATTTTATTCATTAATACCCCTTTAAAAATTTTTGAATAGACAATTATATCATAACTATTATATTTATTTGTGGAGTTTTATATCTAGTTTATAGAGTTTTTGGAGTAATTAACTCTTTATCTTCTAAAATATTACTCCAAAAATCTTTTTTTGACCACTCACTTTTAACTTGATTAGAAAAAATTATATCTTCTAATCTAATTAAACCCATATTTTTTGAGTATGCATCTTCTCTAAAGCAGTGTGCATATCCACTCTTCGTTTCATGAACTATTATACTATTTAATTTTACCTCTTTTTCCTTATTATTCATTGTACTTAAACTAAGTATTTTATCAATAACTAAAAAGAATACTCGACTAAACTGCTCTGCAGATGGACTTACAGGTACCTCAATCCAGCGCTTACTATGTTTTTTCATATCTACTAAATACTCTTTAGAATCACTTGACCATAAGGTAATTGCATGATCAAATGAGTCTATAAACTCTTTAATGTATAGTTTAGTTAACCCAAAATCATAGACCATCTGTCCATCATCTAAATAGTTAGACTCTAATAGTACTTCTACTCTATATGAGTGACCATGTATATTTTGACTACATCTAAGTGTAGAACAATCTCTTACTATATGTGCATTTTCAAATTTAAACTCTTTTCTTATTATCATTATCTATATATACTCTTATCTTTCTCAATTTTATCTATATACTCTTGCATTGTAGAGTATATATTTTTATACCACTCTTTAGAGCTATTTACAACATCTATAGACTCTAAGTAGTGCACCTCAATTGTTCCACTATGACCTGTCTTTATATGCTCATTTAAAACATATTTACTTCCTACTATAACAATTGGCTGTACCTTAAGTTTTAGTTTATTTGCAACTATTTGAGTACCAGCTTTAAATTGCAATAGAGCTTGACCTTTTGCTCTAGTACCCTCTGGAAATATTGCTACTACTCTATCTTTATTCTCTATTGTATCTTTTACATCCTTAATAAGCTTAATCAACCCTGCTTTGCTATCTCTATCTACCTCTATCATGTCTCCATATCTAAGTACATTTCCAAACCATGTTGCATCAAAAAGCTCTTTTTTTGCAACCCATCTTAAGTGTATATTTTCACTAGCTTCTAACGCTACTATATCCATAATACCTTGATGATTAATTAAACACAAATCTACACTATTATCTCTCTTTCCATATACTTTAACTCTTGCATTCATAAAGAATAGTATCGCTCTATTAAAATAGTGTAGTATATCGCCTTTAAACTTAGGTAGTATCATCATTAGAGGTATCATAATAACTGCAACAATTGTAGATATAGTAAATGCACCCCAATAAAATCTAATCTTTGCAAATATCTTCATCTTTTATCCATCCTGAAATTTTATTTTTATACTCTATTTTAGTAAAATTATTATATCTTTTAATTATTTTACTATTAGTTTGCATATCTGTTTGCATACTAATATTACTATTTTGGGTTGGTAGTATATATATTGAAGCCCCCTCCTCTATACAAACTGACCCCTTTGGATAGTAGCTATATATTAAAAAAGAGATTAATAAGATAGATATTATTAGATATAATATATCTTTTGTTACAATTAATAAAATCATAAATATCAATATTGTTACTATAAAAATATACTTTTTAATCTTCTCAAAACTTAAATCTTTAGGTGCTAACTTAATATTCTCTGTAAACCCAACCCTATCTACTAATGAGATATCTTTAAGTTCAAAACTATTTTTTATTAAGTTATAGTAGACTAACTCTATACTCTTTTTTTTACTTGGTGTAATAAAATAGTATCTAAGTGTTACCTTAGAGCCCTTTCTATCTATACTCTCAATGCCATCATCAACAACATCTGGTAATTTTATATCTTCTAAATTTGCTTCATTTGCCTCTAACGTAAGTGTAACTAATGAATTTTTCACATCATAAGGATCAACTTTTATACTATTTACTCTTAAGTTAGATGCAATAACTCCACTAAAATTATCTATTGCATTAGTAGATATATCTAAAACTTTAATCTTCTTTGCTTGTAACATATATGTATAGTTTAAATTCCATATTGATAACTGAGGAATTATTAACTCTTTCTCTTGCGTATCTGCCTTAAAGTATAGGGTAAAAAATGCTTCACTCTTATTAATTAACTTTAAAGGTTTAGGATCGATTGGTTGTATAGGAGATACAATATCATAATCAAAATGAAGAGGGTCAGAAGAGTCATAATGTTTAACTAATATAGTTACTGGGAATATTTGATTTTTATAAACTGTTTTTGGCATATAGCTATAACTATATGGTGCATTTTTAGCCTCTATAATTGTTGCTAAAAGTATTAATAAAATAACTTTTAGCAAATTAAGAGTTAATCTCAAGTTCTTAAGCCCTCAAGCATTTTAATACCATCTATTGAACCAAGTGCTAGCTCTATTGCTCTCTCTGGATGTGGCATTAAACCAAATACATTTTTACTCTCGTTACAAACACCACCTATAGACTCAACAGAGCCATTCAATACGACCCTATCTCCATTTTCATCACAATATCGAATTAGGATTTGATTATTCTCTTTTAGCTTCGCTAATCCCTCATCATCAATATAGTAGTTACCATCGGCATGAGCAACAGGAATGTTTAAAATATCACCAACTTTACAGTTTTGTAAAAACTTATTATCACTATTTACAATTTTAATATGTTGAAATTTAGATATAAAATGTAACGAGTTATTTCTCTTTAATGCTCCAGGTAAAAGCCCTGCTTCTGTTAAAATTTGAAATCCATTACATATTCCTAAAACATATCCACCTCTATTTGCAAACTCAGTTACAGCTTTCATAATTGGTGCAAATCTAGCTATTGAACCAGAACGAAGATAATCTCCATAGCTAAATCCACCTGGCACTACTACTAAATCACACTCAGGAAGTTTCTCCTCTTTATGCCAAACAATATCTACACTAAAACCAAGTTTCTCTAGTGCATAGTCTGTATCGAACTCACAGTTTGTACCAGGAAATCTTAAAACAACTGCTCTCTTCATTCTACAATCTCGATAGTATAATCTTCTATAACAGTATTAGCAAGTAGAGTCTCGCTCATCTGCTCAACCTCTTTTAATGCATCTGCTTTAGATGTTGCATCTAAATTAATAACAATTTGCTTACCAATTCTAACTTCTTTAACACCATTAAATCCTAAAGAACCTAGTGCATGTCTCGCTGCTTTTCCTTGTGGATCTAATACACCCTCTTTTAAAAATACATTTACTACTGCTTTCAATATCTATCCTTTAATTCTTTTTAATACTTCTTCATAAGCTTCTACCAAGCCACCTAAGCCTTGTCTAAATCTATCTTTGTCCATTTTCTCGTTTGTATCTGCATCCCAAAGTCTAAAGTTATCTGGACTTAACTCATCAATTAAAATAATATTTCCATTGCTATCTCTTCCAAACTCTAATTTAAAATCAACCAACTTCAGATTAGCTTTTGCATAAAATTCACTTAAAAAATTATTTATTTTTCTTGCCATATATCTAATATAGTCAAGCTCATCTTCACTTTTTACAAGTTCTAAAATTAGACAGTGTTGATCATTTAATTTAGGATCTCCTAGTTCATCATTTTTGTAATCAAACTCAACTAATGTAAATGGTAATACTTTACCATCTTCTATAGCAAGATTTCTACTTAAACTTCCTGTTGCAATATTTCTTACTATTACCTCTATTAAAATAACATCAGCTCTTTTATGTAACATATGGTTATCATCTTGCATTTTAATAAAGTGTGTTGGTACGCCTTTACTCTCAAGATACTCAAATAAAATTGTTGATATCTTATTATTTAAAGCCCCTTTTCCCTCTTCACTTGACTTCTTCTCTCCATTAAAAGCAGTTAATGAGTCTTTAAACTCTGATATTAGAAGCTCTTTATCTTCTGTTTTCCAAATCTTCTTTGCTTTACCTTCGTATAGTAACTCTTTTTTATCCATTTATTTACCTTTTTGAATAATTAAAACTTTTAGTATATCTAAAGCACTTTTTAGTTGTGCATCTTGTAAGATATCTTTTTCAGTAATAATTTTTTTACTCTTTTTATTATCTTTTCTATCTTCTACTTTTGTAGTATTGCTATCTTTTTTATGATCTAATTTCTCAAGTTCTGTTTTAAGATGTTGTTTTAGTTCACTCTCTTTAATTGAGAACTCATTATCTTTTTTCTTAGTCGCCTCACCTGGATATACAGTAACATCTGGAGTAACACCTTTGTTTTGTATTGTTCTTCCACTTGGAAGATAATATCTAGCAACTGTAAGCTTTATACCCTCTTCTCTTCCAATAGGCACAATTACTTGCACACTACCTTTTCCAAATGTTTTCTCTCCAATAATTGCAGCTCTATGAGTATCTTGCATAGCTCCACTTACAATCTCACTAGCACTTGCACTTCCTCCATTTACTAAAACTACTATTGGAATATCTTTTTTTGTTCCATTTTCATGCGCTTTATACTCAATATTTTCACTCTTTACACGACCTTTTTGACTAACAAGTACACCTTTATCTATAAATAGGTCTAAAAGTCCAGTAGCTTGGTTTAATAGTCCACCAGGATTGTTACGAAGATCAAATACAATACCTTTAGCACTACTATTATCTTTTAATACTTTTTTAACACCATCAACAACTTTTGAATCAAATGATGAAATCTGAATATAGATAACTTTATCTTTTTTATCTTTATTTAAATATGCAACTTTGGATTTTACAGATTGAATCTTGATAATATCTCTAATAATATCTACTTTAATTGGTTTGGACTCACCTTTCCTAACAAGTGTCAATGTTATCTTTGTCTTTGGCTTTCCACGCATTAATTTTACAGACTCGTCTATACTCATTCCTAGTGTAGATTTCTTATCAATCTTTAATATAATGTCTCCAGATTTAACACCTGCTTTAGCTGCCGGAGTATCATCAATAGGAGCAATAATTGTTAAAGCACCCTTTTTCATACTAACAACAATTCCAAGTCCACCAAACTCACCTTTTGTCTGAATATTTAAATCTTTAAAAGATTTAGCATCCATGTAAGCAGAGTGTGCATCTAGATTTGCAAGCAATCCCTTTAGAGCTTTATCAACTAAAGCAGTAGAGTTAACTTCCTCTACATATTGACTCTCTATTAGCGTTAATACTCTTGTAAACTTTAGATACGCATCTAACTTGCTATCGTTACTCATCTTTGCATTTAATTTAGTAGGATTAGATATAAATAGTGCAACAGAGATAGCTAAGAAGCTAGATAGTATAACTTTTCTTTTATGTTTATACATAGTAGATATTGCCTTTGGTAAATTTTTGTACTATTTTATTGAATTATCACTTAAAGAGTGGTTATTTTATAAATGCAACTTAAATAGCAAACAAAAGTTTAAAAATATGGTAAAGTTGTACTAGAATATAAATTTAGGAGAAAATAATGAGTAGCATATTAGAGAAATTAACACATCAAATGACACAAACTATAGAGTCAGCTCTTTCGCTGGCTCTTCACAATAGAAATCCAGAAGTAGAGCCAATACACTTAGTATGGGCATTGCTAACAAATAGCAACTCTATTTTAAATCAAGTACTAAATAAAATAAATATAGATAAAGCAGCAATTGCACTACATGTAGAGTCTTTAAGCAAAAAACTGCCATCAACTTCTACTATTACAAAAGAGAGCATTAAGCTATCAAGTAATCTAGTTAGAAGCCTTCAGAGTGCAGAGGGACAAATGGCAAAAAATGGAGATAGCTATATATCTGTTGATAGTTGGCTTATTTCAAATTCAAATGATACTTTTATAAAAGATACTCTTGGAGAGTTTTTAGATTTAAGCGAATTTAAGAAGAGTTTAGAAGCATTAAGAGGTGGAAAAACAATCGACTCACAAACAGCAGATGAGAAGCTTGAAGCTCTATCTAAATATGGAATAGACTTAACAAAAAAAGCAATAGATGGAGAGTTAGACCCAATAATAGGTAGAGATGAAGAGATTCAAAGAACAATGCAAATTCTAATTCGTAAAACAAAAAACAACCCAATTTTACTTGGAGAACCTGGGGTTGGTAAGACTGCAATTGTAGAGGGGTTAGCTCAAAGAATTGTAAATAAAGAGGTTCCACTCTCTTTGCAAAATCGCCGACTTATAGAGCTCGATATGGCAGCACTGATTGCCGGTGCAAAATATAGAGGTGAGTTTGAAGATAGATTAAAAGCTGTAATCGAAGAGGTTAAAAAAGATGGTAATATAATTCTCTTTATAGATGAAATTCATACCATAGTAGGTGCAGGTGCAAGCGAAGGTAGTATGGATGCTGCAAATATGCTAAAACCAATGTTAGCAAGAGGTGAACTGCATACAATTGGTGCAACAACTCTAAAAGAGTATAGAAAATATATCGAAAAAGATGCAGCACTTCAAAGAAGATTCCAGCCTGTAAAGGTTGATGAACCAAGTATCGATGAAGCTCTACAAATTATGAGAGGAATAAAAGAGCGTTTAGAGGCATTTCATAATGTTCAAATTTTAGATAGTGCATTAATTTCTGCAGTTAAACTATCTAATCGCTATATTACAGATAGATTTTTGCCAGATAAAGCAATAGACTTAATCGACGAGGGTGCATCAGAGCTTAAGATGCAGATAGAATCTGAGCCATTTGAGTTATCTAAAATAAAAAGAGAGATTCAAAAACTTTTAGTCGAGACAGAAGCTCTAAAAATGGAGCTAACAGCTAAAAATGAAGAGAAGATTAAAATAATAGAGAAAGAGTTGGCAAACTTAGAAGAGAAACAAAGAGAGTTTGAAGCACAATTTAATACAGAAAAAGATATTTTCGAAAAGATAGCCAAAATTAAGCAACAAATCGAGAATATAAAACTCGAAGCCGAGAGAGCAAAAAGAGAGGCAAACTTTAATAAAGCTGCGGAGATTGAGTATGGCGAGATACCTGCAATGCAAAAAGAGCTAGATGAGCTAAATAAACAGTGGAATAGAATGCAAGAGGCCGGAACACTACTTAAAAATGCAGTTGATGAAGAGATGATTGCAGGAATTATTAGCCGATGGACAGGTATTCCAGTAACCAAAATGCTACAAAGTGAAAGAGAGAAAGTGCTTCATATAGAGAAGCATCTAAAAGAGGAAGTTGTAGGTCAAGATGAAGCACTATTGGCAGTTGCAAGAGCAATTAAGAGAAACAAAGCAGGCTTAAGCGATACAAACAGACCAATAGGAAGTTTCTTGTTCCTTGGACCAACAGGTGTTGGTAAAACGCAAAGTGCAAAAGCTCTAGCTAAGTTTTTGTTTGATACCGAAAAAGCACTTATTCGCTTCGATATGACAGAGTATATGGAGAAACACTCTGTAAGTCGCCTTATTGGTGCAGCACCAGGATATGTTGGCTATGAAGAGGGTGGACAATTAACAGAAGCTGTTAGAAGAAAGCCATATAGTGTTTTACTTTTTGATGAAGTAGAAAAAGCACACCCAGATGTTTTTAATACTCTTTTACAAGTACTTGATGATGGTCGCCTAACAGATAATAAAGGTGTAACAGTTGACTTTAAAAACACAATTATAATCTTAACAAGCAACATCGCAAGTGATAAGATTATGGATATTAGAGATGACAAAGAGAGACTTGAAAAGGCAGTTCATTCAGAGTTAAAAAACTACTTTAAACCAGAGTTCATAAATAGACTAGATGATTTAATAATCTTTAACCCATTAGGGTTAGAGCAAATTAAAGAGATAGTCGATATTATGTTACAAGAGATCAAAGCAAAAGTTGCAGAGAGAGATATCGAAATTGTAGTAACAGATAGTGCTAAAGAGATAATCGCACTAGAGGGCTTCGACCCAGTATATGGTGCAAGACCACTAAGAAGATCAATTCAATGGCTAATAGAAGATCAATTAGCCGAAATGATACTTAAAGGAGCAGTAAATAATGGTGTTAAAGTTGTTTTTGATAGTGACAATGATACTATTATTGCAAGAGTAGAGAGTTAACCCTCTACTTAAAAATTTTCCCAACACTATATCCTGTAGAACCAAAGCTAATTGCGCCTAGTATCATACTTGTAGCTAGTATTGCATCGGTACTCTTTTTGTTGCCACCACTTGAAATCAATAGACCAAACATACCGCCTATCATTGCACCACCAGCAGCACCCACTGTTGCACCAACAGCCTCTCCTGTAGTTAGTGAATTTTGTCTATTTGAGCAAGAATTTAATATAAAAAATATTAGTGTAATTAAAATAGATGACCTTATCATATCGACTCCTTATACTATATTATAGCTTTTAATTATTAACCCAAACTAAAGAGGGTTTATGGTAATCTATTAAATAAAAAAGATTAAGATCTTAAGGCATATTTAGTGAAAGAAGATATAAAAAATTATAGAAGTGCTGGTTTTATATTAAAGCCAGATACTCCAGATATTAAAGATACATTTTTATCTATAAAAGAGAAATTTGAGCGATATGGTATTAGTGTAGTTTTAGATGAAACCTCTGCAGATATGATAGACTTAAGTGGAATAGAATTTGATCAAATGTGTGAAAAGAACGATTTTCTAGTATCTTTAGGTGGAGATGGGACACTATTATCACTTGTTAGAAGAAGCTACAAATATGGAAAAGCTGTTTGTGGAATAAATGCTGGAAATTTAGGCTTTTTAGCAGATGTTAGGATAGAAGAGGTAGAGAACTTTCTACAGCAACTTAGAGATGGTGAGTGTAGAATAGACGATAGAATGATGATAAGTGGAATATTAATTAGAGATAAAGAGGAGAAACCTTTTTATGCATTTAACGATGTTGTTGTAACTAGAGATACAGTCTCTAAAATGGCAACAATAGAGGCATATATCGAAGATGAGATGTTTAATAGTTATAGAGGAGATGGACTTATTATCTCTACACCTACGGGCTCTACAGCTTATAATTTAGCAGCAGATGGACCAGTAATGTACCCCTTAACCAAAGCATTTATCTTAAATCCAATATGTCCTCACTCTTTAACCCAAAGAGCACTTGTAATGCCAGCAGATTTTACTATTAAAATTAAGACACCTAATAATAAGCTTTTAGTTGTAGTAGATGGACAAGACTCTTACACACTAGAAAAGAGTGACAACTTAATAATAAGAGGCTCTAAACGAAATGCTAAACTACTTCACAGAAAAGAGAGAAACTATTTTAGAGTCTTAAATGAAAAGTTATCATGGGGTGATAAATAGTTATGATTAATAGAGTATTTATTAAAGAGCTTTTAGGCTTTAAAGAGATTAATTTAGAGTTTAATAGTGGTTTAGTTGTAATTACTGGTCCAAGTGGAGCTGGAAAATCAGTATTTATTGGCTCATTACTATCTAGCTTTGGAATATCTAACCAAGAGGCGAAACTTTGCGAAATAACTATTAAACAACCAAAAGATTTAAGTAGTTTAGAGTTTGATTTAGAAGATGAGATTACAATTAAATCTATTAAAAAAGATAGAGTAAGAGTCTTTATCGATGGTCAGAATGCATCTAAAAAGGCTTTAAAAGCACTCTTTAAAGATTATATATCTTATATAAGTGTTAGAGACAAAAGTGGTTTTGAAAGTGAAAGTTTAATACAACTAATAGATAGTTATGCTAGAGATAAAGATAGTAAATTTAGCACTACTTTAGATAAATATTTAAAGAACTACAAGATATACAAAGATAAATTAGAGCAATTAAATTTTGCAAAAAATAGAACTAAAGAGTCTATAGAACGAGTAGAGTTTTTAAAGTTTGAAATCGATAAGCTCTCTAAACTAAATATAAAAATCGGCGAATATGATGAGTTACTTATTATAAAAAAACAGCTCTCTAAACTAGATAAAATATCAGAGGTAACATCTAAAGCTCAAGATATATTTGGATACGAAGATAGTATATATGAGCTATTTAATATGCTTGAGAAAGATAGTAGCTATTTTAGTGATACTATGAATCAACTTAGAGGTGATTTAGAAGATATTGATGCACTTAGCGAAGAGTTATCGGATATTGATATTGAAGAAGTTTTAAATAGATTAGAAGATATCTCTACTATTGTAAATAGGTATGGTTCAGAAGAGGAGGCTTTGGAGTATTTATCTAAAAAAGCAGAAGAGTTAGCTAACTATAAATCTCTAGAAGGAAACTTAGATGAGCTAGAGAGCGAAGTAAATAAACTAAATAGCAATCTAAAAGTAGAGGCTAAGAGAATAACAAAAATAAGATCTAAATATGCAGAAAAAATCGAGAGTGGTCTACTCTCTTATCTAAAAGAGTTAAAGCTGCCTGCAATTAAATTTCACTTTAAAAATATAGAGATATATAATTTAGGTGCAGATGAGCTATCTATAGATATGAATGGCACAAAAGTAGAACAACTAAGTGGTGGAGAGTTTAACAGAGTTAGATTAGCTCTACTTACAGTTGCGGCTAACAAGAGTACTGAAGGTATAATTATATTAGATGAGATAGATGCAAATGTTAGCGGTGATGAGTCAATAGCTATCGCAAACATGATAAGTAGATTATCTAATAGTTTTCAGATATTTGCAATTTCTCACCAGCCACACTTAAGCTCTAAGGCTAATGAACATATATTAATTACTAAAGATAGTAATGGAAGCTATGTAAAAGCTCTAGAGGGTGAAGATAGAGTAAAAGAGGTAGCAAGAATAGTTGGTGGAGAGAGATACACACAAGAGGCTATTAATTTTGCAAAAAAACTTTATAAAGAGGTTAAATGATAATAGATACCCACTGCCACTTAGATGACAACAGATATAAAGATGATTTAGAAGATGTAATAAATAGAGCAAAAGAGGCTGATGTTAATAGATATATAATACCAGGTGCTGATCCTAAAACATTACAAAGAGCAGTTGAACTAAGTAGTCAGTATGATGATATATACTTTGCTGTTGGTGTTCACCCTTATGATGCTAAAGAGTATAGTAGAGATATGCTTTTAGAGTATATAGAACACCCAAAGTGTGTTGCAGTAGGAGAGTGTGGTTTAGACTACTTTAGGTTACCAGAAAGTCTAGATGAGATAGCTAAAGAGAAAAAGATACAAAAAGATATATTTATAGACCAAATAGAGATTGCTAATAAGTATAATAAACCACTAATTGTTCATATAAGAGAAGCCAGCATAGATAGTAAAAATATATTAAAAGAGTATAGTAAAAGTGGTGGTGTACTACACTGTTTCAATGCAAATGAGGAGCTTTTAGAGTTAGCTAATTACGATTTTTACTTTGGTATAGGAGGGGTTCTAACATTTAAAAATGCTAAAAAATTAGTTAATGTTTTACCAAAAATACCTATAGAAAGAATTCTATTAGAGACAGATGCACCATACTTAACCCCTCATCCATATAGAGGTAAAAGAAACGAACCATCTTATACTAAGTTAGTTTTAAATAAGTGCGAAGAGCTATTAAATATTGATAAAAAAGTATTAGAAACTACATTTTTTGATAACTCTAAAAGGCTATTTAAAGCGATTGTAGGCTAATATTTAAATTATTTAATATCAAGGAAGAGATATGTACAAGTCAATATTTTTTATTGCTATTACTTTAGTTATAGCAGGCTGCAGTGTTAGCAATTTAAACCCTTTTCAAAAGAAGACAATTTACTATATAGAGGGTGATGAGAGTAGCTATGTAGATACAACTGTAAGAAGTGGCTCTAGATTAATAAGAAAACCAGATGGTGGTTTTACTAGCAAAGCAAGACATAAAGCGACAATGAAAACTTATGTAGTAAGAGGTAGAGTTTATCGTCCTACATTTGTAGGAGTGGGTGATACAATGAGTGGTGTTGCTAGCTGGTATGGACCAAATTTTCATGGACATGAAACAAGCAATGGAGAAAATTATAATATGTATGATATGACTCTTGCACATAAAACTTGGCCGATGGATACGATGGTAAAGGTTACAAACTTAGATAATGGTAAGAGCATAGTTGCTAGAATAAATGATAGAGGTCCATTTGTTGCAGGTCGTATAGTTGATTGCTCTTACTCTGTAGGTAAAAAGATAGGAATTGATAAAAAAGGTATCTGTAATGTTAAATTAAAAGTTGTTGGCTTTGCAGGTAAAGTATATAGACCAGTTGCTGGGAAAATAGCTCCTAAAGTTAAGCTTACAAACTTTGGTGTTCAAGTTGGGGCTTTTGCTAATGCTGATAATGCATCTAAAATTAAGTCTAAATATCTTGCCCTTGGAAAAAGTGTTAATGTAAAAGTTGGTAAAGGCAAAGATGGTACAATACTACATAGAGTTCATGTAATGGGATTTGGTTCAAAAGAGGAAGCGCTTGACTTTATTAGCGATAACTCTATAGCTGGTGGATTTATAATTAGAGATTAGGAGTAGTAATGAGAGAGAAAAGTAGAGTAACAAAAGAGACTGATATCACAATATCTTGCAACATTTATGGAAGAGGTGTTGCAAATATAGATACTGGAATAGGTTTTTTTGACCATATGCTAGATGCTCTAGCTCGACACTCTTTAATAGATTTAACAGTTAGTGCCAAAGGTGATCTACACATAGATGATCACCATACAGTAGAAGATGTAGCTATCGTCTTAGGAGAGCTTTTAGGTGAACTAATATACCCAGCTAAAGGTATTGAAAGATATGGAAATGCTACTGTAATTATGGATGAAACAAGTGTTAGTTGCGATATAGATCTCTCAAATAGAGCCTATTTACACTTTGATATTCCATTTAAAAGAGATAAAATAGGAGATTTTGACACAGAACTTGTAGAGGAGTTTTTTAAATCTTTAAGCTTTAATATGCCTCTAAACCTACACTTAGTCTTTAACAGAGGTACTAACAGCCACCATATTGCTGAAGCTACATTTAAGGCATTTGCTGTTGCTCTAAGAAGAGCTATATCTAAAAACGATAGAGTAGAAGTACCTAGCACTAAAGGTATACTATGAGTATTAAGCTTTTACTACTAGATGTAGATGGAACAATGACTGATGGAAAAATTACATATAGCAGCAGTGGAGAAGAGTTTAAGAGCTTTTGTGTAAAAGATGGTTTAGCCATAGCTAGCTGGATTAGACTTGGTGGCAAAGTTGCTATTATTACAGGCAGAGAGTCTAAAATAGTTGATAAAAGAGCTAAAGAACTTGGAGTAGAATTCTGCTATCAAGGCATTAAAAATAAGAGAACACAAGTTGAAGAGATCTTAAACTCTTGCAATTTAAGTTGGGATAGTGTAGCTTCTATTGGTGATGACCTTAACGATCTACCTATGATAGAGCTTTCAAAAATATCTTTTGCGCCAAATAATGCTAGTCAGTTTGTAAAAAATAGAGTAGATACTGTTTTGCAATGTAGTGGTGGAAGTGGTGCAGTTAGAGAGATGATAGAGTATATACTAAAGAAAGAGGATAGAGTTGAGGAGTTGCTAAGCTTATGGCAAGTAGATTAGAATTATATTTAATTGTAGCAATTACCTCGTTGGGTGCACTACCCCTACTATTTAAAATAGATAATGTTGAAAATATAGACAAAGTAATAGAGTCAAAAAAGAGTACAGAACTTATTAACTTTACTCAATACGATTTTAATACTACAACAATAAATTTTAAATTAACATCTAAATATGGCGAAGAGGTAGCAGATATTTGGTACCTTAAAACTCCAAAAGTAGTAAATTTAGATATTAAACAATTAACTTCAAAGAGAGCTATAGTTAGAAAAAATAGTATAATTGAGTTTATTAATAGTGTTGAATTAATAAAATTTGATGGAAAAAAATATAACTCTCAAAGAGCATTTTACAACATAAAAAGTAGAGTTTTAACTACTCCTGATAAATTTACAATATTTAATGAGTACGATATGATTAATGGTAGAAATATGGAGTATGATGCTGCTAAAAAGGTTACAAAGGCAAAAAAAGTAAGAGCTACCTTTAAAGTTAAAAGTGTTGATAAATAAAACCTATATCAAGCTATTACCTCGCTAAATAAACATATTAAAGTACTTTTACTCTGCTATTTACTTTTAATTTAATTATAAATTGATACATCATAAAAAAAATTTCTCTAATATAATATGAAAGAGTATAGTTTTTAGATATGCCCTATATTTTTTTAGATATAATACCTAAAAGGAGAAAATATGAAATTTGTATCAATATTAACTATAGCAATACTACCTATATTGGCAAGTAATTTAGAGATCACCTCTGATGATTTTTTATATAAAGATGGTGAGAATAAAGCAAATTTTATTGGTCATGTAGTTGCGCATAAAGGTCAAAATTTAATTAATAGTGATAAACTAATCGTATTTTTAGATAATGATAATGAAGCAGATAAATATAAAGCAATAAAAAATGTCTATTTTGAAATTAAGAATGAGAAAAAAGATATAAATGGTTCATGTGATACACTATCATATTTTCCAAAACAAGATAAATATATATTAATTGGTAATGTTGTAATTAATGATAGAAAAAATAGTCGTAAAGTCTATGGTGATGAGATTATTTTAGACAATAAAAAAGGTACATCTTATGCAAATAGTAAAAGTAAAAAACCTGTTAAATTTGTATTTAAAGTTAAGAGTAGTAAATAGTGAATAGTATAACTAAAGATTTACCTAGAGTAGTAAAAGCAGACTTTATTAAATCTGCACAAAGCATAAATGATAGTGTAGATGAGAGTAGAAGTGAAGTTGTTTTTATGGGGCGCTCTAATGTTGGAAAAAGCTCTACTATTAACTTGCTAACAAATAGAAAATCTCTTGCTAAAAGTTCTGCTACTCCTGGAAAGACTCAGCTTATTAATTTTTTCGATATTGAGTATCTCTATAAAGATAACAGATATCCACTATTTTTTGTTGATTTGCCTGGTTTTGGATATGCAAAAGTTAGTAAAACTATAAAAGAGGTATGGCAAAAAAGTTTAAGAGAGTATATTGAGCAAAGAGTAGCAATAAGAGTCTTTATTCACCTAAGAGATGCTAGACACCCCAATACTGAAATTGACAATAGAGTTGAAGAGTTCTTAAAATCTATTGTTAGAGGCGACCAAAAGATTGTAACAGTATTTACAAAAATAGATAAATTAAACCAAAAAGAGCGTTCTAAATTAAAGCGAGAGTATCCTGACTCTATTACAATATCTAATTTAAAAAAGAGTGGTCAAATAAGAGTACATCAAGAGATATTAAATCATGTTTTTGGGGTCAAATTTGATTAAACTAAGAAATGGTACACTATATGATATTCCTGCAATGCAAAAATTAGTAGCACAAGAGGTTACAGATGGTGTTATTTTAAAAAGAGATAACGATGAAATTGCAACAAATATACGAAGCTACATTCTAGCATATAAAGATGAAGAGTTAATAGGCTATGCGGCACTTCACATACACTCTACTAAAATTAGTGAAATACGAAGCTTAATAGTTAGCGATAGAGCTAGAGGCTTAGGTGCAGGAAAAGATATTGTAGAGTATTGTAAAAAAGAGGCAAAGAAGTTGGGTCTAAAAGAGATTTTAGTCTTAACTTATATTTCAGATTTTTTTAAAAAATCAAATTTTATAGAGATAGAAAAAAATCAAATTCCAGAGCATAAAATATGGCAAGATTGTATTAAATGTATTCATTTTTCTGTATGTAATGAGATATCACTAATCTATAAGGTTTAATTATAATGTCAGAGAGAGTTCTAAATTTTACTGTAATACTATTTTGGATTAGTGTTATACTTATATATCCAATGATGATATCAATATATGTAACTCTACCTCTATTTATTGGATTTTCTGGACTAATGTTAGTAATTGGCATAGATGATGATAAATATGTATATAGCCTATTTTCATTAATATATATGTTCAATTTAGAGTTAAATTTGTCACTACCACTCTTACTTGCTCCAATTTCGGTTGTAATTTTCTATATTTTAATTAAAAATAGACTTCATTTCTTAAAATTATGCAAAAAATGTGTATATATTGCTACAATTATATTTATAAATTTAATATATTTTATTCTTTTAGCTGGATATGATTTTATAAACTCTCAAGATAGTATTAACTATAACTCTTTAATAGTTTACTCGTTAATATATGATATTATTCTATCGGTTATAATATGAAATATAAGTTTATATTATTAATAATGGTTGCTATCTGGATCTTATTGATAGATAGATTATATGAAATTAGTATTAAATCTAACTTTTTTTATGAAAGACTAGCTAAAGAAAATACAGAACAAAAAAGTAGTCTTAAGCCAATTAGAGGAGAGATTTTAGATAAAGATGGAAACTATTTAGCTAGTAATAAAATGGGTTTCTCACTCTCAATTAGACCACATATAAGACGAGATAGTAAAGAGTTTAACGATACTTTAGATCTACTAAAAGAGTCTTTTAGCGATTTAGACAAAGATCTTTTAAGAAAAGTATATAAAAAGAAAAGTTCACCCTATAATCATAAATATATTAAAGTTATGGATTTTATACCTTACGATGATATGATAAAGATATACCCTATTTTATCAATGAATGAAAATATTCAAATAGAATCATCAACAAAAAGAGATTACCCTTATGGTAAATATTTAGCACATATAATTGGTTATATTGGTAAAGCAAATAAAAAAGATGCCTCAAAAGATAGTGTAGTAAAAGAGGTAGGCAGTGTAGGTAAAGCTGGTCTGGAGAGATACTATAATAGTATACTTCAAGGAGAATTAGGACATAGAGTAGTAAAAGTTAATGTTGTAAACAAAGAGCTTAAAGAGCTAGAAAGAGAAAACCCTAAAAGTAATCAAGATATAAAACTTAGCCTAGATAGTAATCTACAAAAGTTTATATATGATACTGTAGAAGATGATAATAAAACAGCAGTAATTATAGTTATGAAGACTTCTGGAGGTATTTTAGCTGCAGTTAGTACACCAAGTTATAACCCAAATCTATTTGTAGATGGTATAAGTGTAAAAAATTGGAAAAAAATACAATCAAACCTTGAGCATCCATTTACTAATAAACTTGTACATGCACTATATCCTCCTGGTTCTACAATTAAAATGGGTGTTGCATTAGCAACATCTAAAGAGCTTGGTAATGCAATATTAAAACATGAGCACTGCCGTGGATATATTAATGTAGGAAAGAGTAAACATAAATTTAGATGCTGGTCACACTGGGGACATGGTGATGTAGATTTAAGAAAATCTATTAGAGAGAGCTGTGATGTATTTTACTACAATAAAGCATTAAAATTAGGTATTAATAAATTAGCAGCAAACTTACATTCAATGGGTTTAGGAGTAAAAAGCGGTGTTGATCTACCAAAAGAGTATAGAGGTATTATACCAGATAAAGAATGGAAAAGAAAAAGATATCATCAAGGTTGGTACATTGGTGAGACAGTAATTTCAGCAATTGGTCAAGGGTATGACAGTGTAACACTAATGCAGATGGCTAGATATACTGCTTTTCTAGCTACAGGTAACCTTGTAACTCCACACTTTGCTACTATTATTAATGGAAAGCCATATGAGGAAAAATCGAAAAAACTAAATTTTGATAATAATATATTTAATAGTATAAGAAATGGTATGTATGATGTATGTAATCATAAAAGAGGAACTGCATACAAAGCACTACATAATCTACCAATATTAGTTGCTGGTAAAACTGGTACTGCTCAAGTAATATCTATTGGACAAGATGTTAAGAAAAGAGCTAAAGAGAGTGAGATGAAGTATTTTAAAAGATCACATGCATGGCTTACTACTTATGCACCATTTAAAAATCCTAAATATGTAGTATCTATTATAGTTGAACATGGAGGTCATGGTGGTAGCGCAGCAGGACCAATTGCTGCAAAAATATACAGATGGATGTTTCAACATAACTATTTTGGAGAGCAATCTAAAGCATTTCTTTTAAAAGGTGACTATTAATATAAATTATCTTCTTAAAAAATCTCTATTACCTCACTAAATAAACATTATTCTACCCTACAAAAGTAAAACTGTGTATTGGCTCCCTTGGTCTGTGTTAAATATCTCTACTTTTCCATAAGTAGCAAGTTCTTTATTTAGGAGACCCTATAGCTTATCTATTTTATACTTTTATTTAATGCTACTAAATACTATTTCTAAAATATCTAATAGAGGCAAAACCCCACGAATTTGATCTCTCTATCTCTTTTATATGCTCACTAGTAACTATACCACCAAGTGCTATTACTTTTATATTTATAGCATCTACTAAATCTTTTAATACATCTATACCTTTTGGTTTACCTTTATTAGGTGTAGAATAAATTGGGCTATAGGTTATGGCATCTGCACCAGATATATCAGCCTCTCTAGCCTCTTTTAAAGTATGAGTACTTACAACTACAAACAAGCCTAACTCTTTTGCTCTTTCTATTGCAATTAACTGTTTTGAGTTTAAGTGCACACCATAAGCTTTTAACTCTTTTGCTAATATATAGTCTTGATGGATTATTGTTTTATAATTAAATTTTTTTGAGTTTTCTATAAATAGATTAGCTACTTGCGCGTAGCAAGATGCACTTTTATCTCTAAAGAGTAGAAAATCTACATCTTTGTATATATAATAGTTATCAATATTTTGGGGATTAAAAAAACTTGGGTCAGTTATTGCGTACTTAATCAACTTTTTGCAACTCTTCTAAAATTTCAAGCTGTTTTTTTAATATTTCATGATTTTTAAAAAATCTATAGACTACTTCTACTAATAAAACTAAAAATAGTCCGAACATAGAGTAGATTAGTGCATTAATTAATTTAATAAAGATATTAGCATCTAGAGAGTTAAAACCAGAGAAAAAACCATATAGCACAGCAGCCCATGCTGCGCCTAGAAGAATATTTAAAATTATATTTATATAATTATCTTTTAAGTACATTATACAGTTGCAGTAGCTCTCTCTGTATTTGTAGATTCATGATCATCGTGTTCATCTATTAATACTGCACCTGCAAGATAAACATATGTAAGAATCATGAAAATAAATGTTTGTAACACTGCCATAAAACTTAGCATTGCAAATGGTACTAAAGGAATAATCCATGGTGTAAGCATTAATAGTACCCATAAGAAAAGATCATCTCCCTTAATATTACCAAAAAGTCTGAATGATAGTGAGATAATTCTAGAGATATGAGAAACAATCTCAATAGGGAACATTAAAGGTGCAAGTGCAGGTACAGGACCCATAAAATGTGCAAAATAGTCTATTACACCATTCTTCTTAATACCTTCATAGTTATAGTAGATAAATACTGCAACTGCTAATGGTAAGGTTACATTAATATTTGAAGTTGGTGACTCAAAACCTGGTATAATACCTATCATATTTGAAAAAAATACAAATAGACCAATTGTAGCAACTAAAGGCAGATACTTTCTAGCATACTTCTCGCCAACTACATCTCTACCCATAGATAAAACACCACCTAAATAAAGCTCCATAATATTTTGCATACCTCTTGGTACAACATTCAATTTTTTTGTTGCTAATGTTGTTACAAATACAATTAATACAGTTACTAAAACTAAGTGTCCAATAGTAAGCATATCTCCGTGACCAAAAATAGAACCAATAAAGGTAAATACGGTTTCTTCCATAACCTCTCCTATGTAAAAATTGTAGCGATTATAGCCAATATTGGCTAAAATTGCTCTAAAATATATACTCTATTTAACCCTTTTTGAATCTTTAGCACTATTAATAGTTATAGTATTACTTAATGTTACACAAACTACTATCTATCGCCACCAAAAGTAGCACCCACTTTAAACTTTAGAGTAAATGAGCCACTAAACTTATCATCATTTTTCCACTCTATAGCTGGAGTTAGCTCATAATAGAGCCAATCTCTATTTAAGAGTTTATGATGATATCTAGCATAGAGTTCAAAATTCTCTTTTTTTGGATTTTTAAAGTTAGTTAATTTAGATGATGCAAAAAAGCCACCTCTTATAAATGTAAACTCTCCTAACTTTTTATGCAAAATAAATTCACTCTTCAATACTTGTTCATTAGATTTTGAACTATAATCTATATTTCCATACCAACCAAATTGTAAATCACTATCTATTAATCTTATATATTTTGCCGAAATTGTATCTCTAATCTCTCCAGCTAAATAGAATCTTAATACATTCTTAGCAACCAATAGATTTAAATCATTACTATAGATAAGATATTTTGCTTTTAAGCCAATATATGGTTCAAAAAATACTTTATTAAATCTTACTCCACCTGTAAACCCAACAGAACTTCTTTTACCTTTATGATTTTGATACTCTACCATTAAATCATACTTATCATCATCACTTTTATTACTACTTGTATCCATATTAGAGACAACATTACCATTTGCGTCTGTAGCATTCCAATTTTGTTTAACTTTACTTACAGATAGTTTAACTTTGTTTTCAAATCTTGGTAAGTTAAGCAATAATCCAAAATCTAAATTATTTAAAAAACCACCTGCAGTATTTAAGCCACCTTCGTAAGCTATATCAATTTTTGTATTACTTAAGCTTTTAGTATCATTTTTCTCTACTAAATATCTATCTAAATTATCACTACTGTTCATTACCCAGTTAGAGAGAAATAGATGATAACTATCAAGTTTATTTACTTCTGCAGAAGTAAAAGTTACTAGTGGTAAAGTGGCTGTTAAGAGTTTTAATAATTTTTTCATACATAATTATATCAAAAAATTACAAAACCTTCTCTTGTCCTAATCTATAAAGTGCAAAATCATACTTAACTGGATCATATTTATCGAAAGATTGTAACACTTTAGTTAACTCTAAAGATGCTTTAAGGTCGCAGCTTTTTCTCTCTAGTAGTCCTACTCTTCTAGATACATTAAAAGTATGCGTATCTAATGGCATTATTAAATCTTTTTTATCTATTTTACTCCAAAGACCCATATCTAAAGAGTTTTTTCTTACCATCCAGCGAAAATACATAAAGTATCTTTTATATGTTCCTGCACCTATAATCTTTTTTGCTGGTTTTAAAAAATAGAAATTGAACCCATGAGTATTTGAACTATTGAGACTACGTATAGTATTAATTAAACTCCACAAGCCATCTAATATACTTTGCTCTTTTTTATAGCCACTATATACAATATTTTCTATACTATCTATCTCTTTTAATCTTTTTATTGTTAAAAATATATCTATAACATCTTGAGGTTTTTGAAATCTATAGTAGTGATTTTTAAGCTCTTTAGATATTTTATCTTCACTCTCATTTAATAAATTAAACTCTAATCTGTCTAAAAATTTAACGATTAATTTTGCGTTACCATATGCAAAAAGAGCCGAAATCAAAGAGATATACTCATCGTTATATCTCTTAGCTACCATTAGTGGGTCTGGCTTCTCATAACTAAGTTCACCTTCTGAGTCTCTATAATTTAACTCTTTCTCTAACCTATCTTTTATACTATAATCTACCATCAAACTTGTATCTTCTAGATATAAAAATTAACGCAAATACTGATACAACTGCAAAATAGACCCATATAGGTATTGGCATAGGGTCACCAGCTGCATAAGAGTGCATACCACTTAAATAGTAGTTTACTCCAAAGTAAGTCATAATAACACTAAAGTAAGCAAGTACAGATGCAACATTAAATGCATAAATAGAGTTTAATTTTGGAATAAATCTCATATGTAAAACTGCAGCATAGACTAAAATTGTAACAGCTGCCCAAGTCTCTTTAGGATCCCACCCCCAATATCTACCCCACGATTCGTTTGCCCAAACACCGCCTAAAAAATTTCCAATAGTTACTAATGCCAAACCTATATATAGAGTTATCTCATTTATTACTGTTAACTCTTTTATAGAGTTAGCAATATTACTTTTACTATCTTTTGTATTAATAATAAATAGTATTAATACAAACATTCCTAGCAGTGAACTAAGTCCTAAAAAGCCATAACTTGCTGTAATTACAGCAACATGTATCATTAGCCAATAAGACTTTAAAACTGGCACAAGATTTGTAATTTGAGGATTCATATTACTTATAAATGCTACAAACAAAAATATCCCAGCTAGTATAGATGTAGCTGCAAATGCTAATGGAGATCTCTTAGCAAATACAAAACCTGCTAATGCCGTTGCCCATCCAATATATAATATAGACTCATAAGCATTACTCCATGGTGCATGATCAGCTATATACCATCTCGCTATTAATCCTATAGTATGTACTATTAAAGTTATAACTAAAAGTGTAGCCGCTATTTTTGTAATTAACTTAATATTTAATGTTGGCTTTACAATAGCTATAAAAGCAAAAATAAGCAGAGCTAAACCTATAATAATATATGGTAAAATCAATTTTGTAAATATATCTATATGGTTATATGTTATCTCTGCTTTTACCTTCTCTTTTTGTGGCATAATTTTAGAACCATAAAATTTTTGAAAATTAGATATAACATCGATAGCTTCATTAGACTTACTCCAATCACCACTATCTATTGCCTCTACTGAGCTTTTAAGATACGAACCAACAATATACTTTATTGTCTGACCCTCTTTTGAAGGGAAAGCCTTAATTGCATCTAGTGGGTTATACCACATATTATTTGAATCGTTAGGTTTTGGGAAAAGCTTTAATAACAAACCTTGAGTAGTCATATATAAAACATTTAATCTCTCATCTATTTTTATAATCTCATTATCATATTTATCTCTATTAGCAGCTCTTTTTGCTCTTGCTCTATTTAAATCATCTGTTAAGATATAGTTTCTATCTTTAAAAAAGTTATTAAATGAAGCATATTTAGCAGATTTTGGTAAACCTATTTTTTTATTCACAAGAGGGTGCGCAATTTTTATAATTCTTAATTTATTAAATATATCTGGCTCTATAATCATACCTACAAATATCTGATTATAATCTAACCCTAAATAGCTTCTTTTAGCTGATATCTTTTTAACTACTTGTAGAGCTAATGTATCTATTGGCTCCATTCTACCACTACTCTCTTGAACTATCAACCTCGCAAATTTTTGAGAACTTTGTTTATCTATTTTACTAATTCTCTCAAGCTCTTTTGTAGTAAGTGTAGAAGTATCTATATCAGCTGCATTAATAGGTACTGTAGTTAAAACAGTCGCAATAAAAATAGCTGCTAGAGCACTCTTTTGTTCAAGCTTTTTTAACTTTTTAAGCAGAGCCTTAAGCCTACCCTTTGCGGATAGAAAACTCCATAAAAAACCAATTGTTAACATTAAATATCCTATATAAGTTGGTAAAGTTCCTGGGTCATGATTTACACTTAAAATACTACCCTTCTCATCCATATCGTATGAGCTTTGGAAAAATCTATATCCTTTATAGTCTAAAACATGATTCATAAAGATATGGTAATCAAACTCTTTATTATCAGCCTTATCTGTAATTTGTACATAACTAGAGTAAGAAGATGGACTCATAGAGCCAGGGTATCTGTCTAACTGAAACTTCTTAAGTTTTAGAGAAAATGGTAAATTTATAACTTTAGCACCATACTTTAAGTTTAACTTTAAACCATCTAAAGAGAGACTCTTACTCTCACCTACTTGACCTTTTCTACCAAAAAGATTTATAACTTTACTATCACTACCACTAGTTAACTTTAACTCTACCATCTGAGGTAATGCACCACCACTTTTAATTGATGAAGATTTATACTCTATTTTACTACTTAGCTTTAAATCTTTTAAAACTAAATTAACCCCATCAATTGTATACATATATCTCTTTTGAAGTAAGTTTCTTCCTGCTTTTAAACTCTTTGTCTCTTTTGTTGCCATAGATAGTGCTGTAATATCTTTATCGTAATCTATAAATAACCTATTGTTAATATCTTTTGTAATATTTATAGTTGATGCTGCTTTAGAGTTAAACCCAAGTGTTATACCACCACCTAAATTATAAATCTCTCCCTCTTTAAAATAATCTACTACACCTCTTTTACTCATAGAAGCTATTTTCATCTCTATATATGTAGCACCATCATCTTTCACATCTACTAACTTTTTCTCAGCAGTTGGTAGATACTTTAATAGCTCTATATCTATTTTTTTATCGCCAACCTCTACACTCTTTTTAAAGCTATTTTTACTCATAGATGACAACTCTAATTTACTATCAAAAATATAGTTTTTATCACCACTATTGATACCTAAACTTAACAACATATAGTCACTAACCATTGTATTAGAGCTTTGACCATCTCTTAAGTGTAAAATACCTTCATAACCTACATATCTTGTCATTGCAGCACCTACTGCAATTAATATAAAAGCTACATGAAGCACCAACTGCCCCCATTTAGATCTTTTGTACATTTTGTATATTAATATATTATATATAATTATTAATACAAAGTATAGTAGCAAAAATTCAAACCATTTTGCATTATATATTACAGCTCTTGCAGTCTGTGTTCCGTAGTCATTCTCTATAAATGTTGCATAACCTATTGTAGCGGCAAATAGTACCATAATTACAACTGCCATCTTCATTGAAAATATCTTTTTTAACATATAACTTATCCTTATATTACTCTTAATTTCACCATTATACATATTTTATCTATTAACTAGATAAAGCATAACATCAGCTATAATATTTAAGTTTTATTTAAGTTTATTCCAACTCTTTGCAATTGCAACAGAGCACCTAAGCTTAACATCTAGCAGATAAATATTTTCCATAATATAGCTAAATTTATCTGCAATTTTTGATGCTACATCATCTTTAACTTCAAATATCAACTCATCATGAATTTGTAATATCATATTTACATCTAGATTATCCTCTGCTATTAAGCTATCTATATTTAACATAGATAGCTTAATTAAATCAGCAGCACTACCTTGAAATACGGTATTAACACTCTCTCTAAGTATCGCTGCTTTTGCCATAGCATTTGCATTCTCATAATCAAATATACGACGTCTTTTCAGTAGAGTCTCTACATAACCTTTATCTTTAACACTCTCTTGAATAGACTCTAAATAGCTCTTAACTGTTGGAAATGCATCAAAGTAATTTTCAATAATCTCTTTTGCCTCTTTTGCTGTTATACCAAGTTCTTGCGATAGTTTTCTTGAACCCATACCATATAGCAAACCAAAATTTATAGATTTAGCAAAATCTCTTTTATCTTTTGCTTTATCTTCTCCAAATAACTTAATTGCTGTAGCTAAATGGATATCTGTATCATTTTCAAATGCCTCTCTTAAAGCCCTATCTCCACTAAAATGTGCTAGTAGCCTAAGTTCTATTTGAGAGTAATCTATAGATATTAAACTATATCCATCTTTAGATATAAATGCTCCTCTTACTCTTCTTCCTAGTTCACTTCTCACAGGTATATTTTGCAAATTTGGATCTTTAGAGCTAAGTCTTCCTGTAGATGTACCAGTCTGTAAAAAACTACTATATATCCTTCTCTCGCTATTTTTTAAACCTAACTTTAATAGTGGTTCTACATAAGTACTTTGCATCTTTTGATACTCTCTATACTTTAAAAGATAACTAATAATTTCATGTTCATCTTTTAATGAGTTTAATACTGCTTCGTTAGTACTATAGCCAGTTTTTGTCTTTTTACCACCCTTTAACCCAAGCTTTTGAAAAAGTATTACCCCTAGCTGTTTTGTAGAGCGTATATTAAACTCTTCACCTGCAAGCTCATATATGCTTTTACTTAAATTTACCAACTCTTCATGTAGCTCATCTTTTAACTCTTCTAGGTATTTAGTATCAACTTTTACACCTAATGACTCCATCTTAATTAGTGTTAAGATAAATGGAAACTCTATATTTTTTGCTTCACTTAAGAGCTCTTCTAATGCAAAATTGTTAAATATATATATTAACTTATTATAGATTTTAAGGGTCATCCATGCATCTTCTGCAGCATACTTTGTTGCAGACTCTATATCTACACTAGAGAAATCTTCTCCTTTTTTAACTGTTTTAGAAAAACTAACCATATCATAGTTAAAAAACTTTTTTGCCAACGCATCTAGCCCTACCCTACTGCCAGGATCTAATAACCAAGCTAAAACCATACTATCTGCATATGGAATTTGTGGCTCAATATTTAAATGATTTTTTAGTATAGAGTAGTCAAATTTTAAATTTTGTCCAACAACTTTTGACTCTAATATTTTTAATATAGCCTCTTTTGCATCACTTAAAGGTAGCTGCTCTCCAACACCTAAGTAGCTATGAGCTATAGGAATATAGTACGCCTCTTTCTCATTAGTAGCAAACGAGAAGCCAACAAGTTTTGCCTCTTTTGTATTTAAACTTGTTGTTTCCGTATCGAAAGCAACTATAGTTTCACTACTAATTTTTTCTATAACCTCATCTAGCTTCTCTTTAGTATCTAATGTAATCGCTTCAAAAGAGACTCCAATACTCTCTTTTGAATTTATTGAGCTAACTTTTTTACTGCCACCTTTAACTAATTTTAAGGCATTTCCCATACTGTACTTTTCAAACTCATCTGCAAGTGATTCAAGATAGTTTTTATCCTCAAATTTAAACTCATCTAACGCAAGTGTCTCATATATATCATCTCTTAATCTTACTAACTCTCTAGATATAAATGCCTTCTCTTTATTCTCAATTAGTAGTTTTCTAACTCTTGGTGTACCGATATTTTCTATATTTTCATATATCTCTTCTAGCGTATTATACTCTAAAATTATTTTAGATGCAGTCTTTGGTCCAACCCCTGGAACCCCTGGAACATTATCTGCACTATCTCCAATTAGTGCTTGAAAATCTATAAAATATTTAGGAGGCACTCCAAATTTATTAATACACTCCTCCTCTTTTATATCTTTTCTCTTTACCCAATCATATAGGTATACACTATCATCTACAATTAATTGATACAAATCTTTATCAGATGATACCATCTTAGCTACTAAATTTTGCTCTTTAGCAAACTTTGCAACTGTTGCTATTACATCATCTGCTTCAAATCCATCTCTACTTAGTGTCTTGAAGCCCATCTTCTCTATCCAGCTAATTGCAACACTTAATTGCTTAATCAAATCTTCTGGAGGAGTTGGGCGATTTGCCTTATAATCTGAATATATATCTTTTCTAATATTTCCCTCTTTTGAATCTAGGGCAAATATTATATAGTCTGTTGAGTGACTCTTTTGCAGTTGATTTACAAAGTTGATAAAACCTGTTAATAGCCCTGTTGGAAATCCATCTTTACTTTTAAGTGGTGGTAGAGCAAAGTATGCCCTAAAAAAGAAGGCAAATGTATCTACTACTGTTACTGTTTTTTTCATATAATCCCTTTTAATCTTCTAATCTAAGCTCTTTAGCCAAATACTCTCCAGTATATGAAGCACTCTTTTTATAATTTTTTGCAACTTCTAATGGAGTACCTGTAGCAATTATTACGCCACCTTTATCTCCACCCTCTGGTCCCATATCTATAATATAATCGGCATTCTTTACCATATCTAAATTGTGCTCAATTACTACTACACTATTGCCTAAATCAACTAAGTGTCTTAGTACCCCTGTTAATCTATCTACATCTGCGAAGTGAAGTCCTGTAGTTGGTTCATCTAATATATATAGTGTTTTTCCTGTATCTTTACGGCTTAACTCTTTAGCTAATTTAATTCTTTGTGCCTCACCACCACTTAGTGTTGTTGCATTTTGACCTAATGTTATATACTCTAAACCAACATCCATAAGTGTCTTTAGCTTAGATGCTATTGGTGGAATAGCCTTTAAAAACTCCATAGCTTCCACTACACTCATATTCAAGATATCAGATATATTCTTGCCCTTATACTCAACCTCTAGTGTCTGTTCATTGTATCTAGTTCCTCTACATGTATCACACTCTACTAATACATCTGGTAAAAAATGCATCTCTATTTTTATTCTACCCTCTCCCTGGCACTTCTCACATCTGCCACCTTTAACATTAAAGCTAAATCTACCAATCTTATATCCACGAAGTTCTGCCTCTTTAGTTTGAGAGAAAATTTTTCTAATTTCATCCATTATACCAGTATATGTAGCTGGGTTAGACCTTGGTGTCCTACCTATTGGGCTCTGATCTAAATATATAACTTTATCTAAATGTTCTAAACCTTTTATCTCTACACCCTCTACTCTATTTACCTTTCTTGCTCTATTAAGTATCTCTCTAGCCGTTGGCAATAGAGTTTGTAAAATTAAAGAGCTCTTACCACTACCACTTACACCTGTTATACATACAAAGTTACTAAGTGGAATTTTAGCATCTAAATTTTTTATATTATTAAGTGTAGCACCCTTAACCTCTAACCATATATCTGATATCTCTTTAGTTGGATAAGATACATCTGCTCTACCAAAGAGATAATCTGCTGTAAGTGTTTTAGCCTTTTTAAGTTTAGCTACTGTACCACTAAATACAACATCTCCACCATATTTTCCAGCACCTGCACCTATATCTATAATATGATCTGCACTCATTATTGTCTCTTTATCATGCTCAACAACAATTACACTGTTTCCTTTATCACGAAGCGATTGCAAAGTTCTAATTAACCTCATGGTATCTCTCTCGTGTAGTCCAATACTTGGCTCATCAAGTACATACATTACACCAGTTAATCCACTACCAATTTGACTGGCAATTCTAATTCTTTGTGCCTCTCCACCACTGATAGTTCTTGCATCACGACTAAGTGTAATATAACCAAGCCCAACATCAAATAGAAAAAACAACCTCTCTTCTATCTCTTTTAATATAGACTCAGCTATTAACTTTTGCTGATCACTTAAATGAGAAAAGTTATCCTCATTTGAAAAGTAACTATAAGACTCCTCAATAGGCATATTTATTATATCTGCTATATTTTTATCTTCTACTTTTACAGCTAAAGAGCGTGGTCTAAGCCTATGTCCATGACACTCATCACATACAGTTTCAGTCATATACTCTTCAAAATCTTTGCTGTCACTTGACATATCATATGCAATTCTTACAACACCAGGCCATACACGCTTAAGTTTATGTCGCTTCCATGTAAAGCCAACCTCATTTGGTGTACCATACATTATCGCCTTTTTTTGATGCTCCTCTAGTGTAGAGTATGGGGCTTTTATATCAATATCATGTTGTTCACAAAATGCAGTTAAGAACTTAAAATAGTAGCTTTTATTAAAGCCATAAAGTATCTTAATTGCTCCTTCACCAATAGAGAGTTCGCTATCTATAACCTTTTTAATATCTAATATATATCTAAGCCCCAAGCCATCACAAGCTGGGCAAGCACCCTTTGGGGAGTTAAACGAAAAACTTACTGGCTCTAGTGGCTCAAAACTAAGCTTACAATCAAAGCAAGCTAGATGCTCCGAGTAGTGCCAATATTTTCTATCTAGCTCTACTTCTTCATAGTTTGCAACCTCTATCTCTACCTCTCCGAAGCTTAAATTAAGAGACTTCTCTACATCTTGTGCAATTCTCTCTTTACTCTCCTCTTTAACTACTACCCTATCTATTACAACTTTAATTGTATGTTTTTTAGTTTTACTAAGCTCTATCTCATCATCTAATCTAACCATCACGCCATCTATCATAGCTCTAACATAGCCTTTATGCCTTAAAGACTCTAGCATATCCGCAAAAGTACCCTTCTTCTCTTTTACAAGTGGTGCCATTATTATAAGCTTAGCCCCATCTGGTAGCCTCATAACCTCTGTAATAATATCACTAGCACTCATAGACGATATTGGTTTAGCACACTCATGGCAGTGCTGCTTACCAACTCTAGCAAAAAGTAGTCTCAAATAATCATAAATTTCAGTAATTGTCCCAACAGTTGAGCGAGGGTTCTTACTTGTGGTCTTTTGATCAATTGCAATTGCAGGTGTAAGACCATCTATTTTATCTACATCTGGCTTGCCTACACGCCCTAAAAATTGTCTGGCATAGCTAGATAGAGACTCTATATATCTTCGTTGCCCCTCTGCATATAGTGTACTAAAAGCCAAAGTCGACTTACCACTACCACTAATTCCTGTAATTACTACAAGTCTATTTTTAGGAATTTTAACATCTATATTTTTTAAGTTATTCTCTTTTGCACCATATACATCTATACTATTTTTCAAACTATTTCCTTAAAACAAAATCTTCTTAACTGTTAAAGCAATAATTGCAATATACATTATAAGTAAAAACTGCTTATGCATACTATCTTTTACATACTCTTTTAAGCTAATGCCCAGCACAACGCCAAGAACAGAAGCAACTCCTATACATAAAGCATAAGTAATATCTAAATTTAAAGTATTAAATGTTCCAGCTACTAATTTATAAACTAATCCAGATATTGATGAAAAAACAACAAAAAACAATCCTGCTGTAGCTGCCTTCTTACTAGAAAAATGCAAAAATCCAATAAGTACAGGTGTTAGCATTACCGACCCTCCAACACCAAGCATCATTGCAATAGTTCCAATAATTATCCCTATTACAAATAGAGTCAGTTTGCTAAAGCTACCCTCTTCTTGATCATCACTTAACTTTTTAGATGTAGCAACCCTTAAAAAAGCAAATACTACAAGAGCCAAAAATATATACTCTAAAGTATTTGAAGGCAGTAGATCTGTAAAAAAAGAACCTAAAACACCACCAATAATACCACCAATACCTACCCAGATACCTTCGTTAATTACTAATTTTCCTAACTTATAATTTCTATAAGAGCCAAATACAGAGCTAAATACCATCTGCACAACACTCATTGCAATTGCCTCTTTTATACCAAAGCCAAGTGTAAGTAGTACTGGAATTAATAACATGCCTCCACCTACTCCAAAAAAGCCAGATATAGTTCCTATAAATACTCCCACTACTATTAATATTGTAATCATAATCTATTCCACTTTAAAATTTAACCGTTGATTATACCACCTTTATGGTAAAATAATAGAAGCTATTAAATAAAAGGTAAAAAAATGAAAAAACTAATTATATTAACCTCTATTTCGACTAGCTTACTTTTGGCAGATTTTAAATACTCTATATCTAAAATATCTCCAAAAATTGAGCAAAGAATGAGAGATGGAGGCTCTTACAAAAATTACTGTCCAGTATCTCTTAACTCTTTAAGGTATATAAAATTAAAATATATAGATTTCAATAAAAAAGAGCAGTGGGGTGAACTTATAGTAAATAAGGCAATTGCAAAAGATATTGTAGATATATTTAAAAAACTATACGAAATTAAATATCCAATTAAAAAAATGAATCTTGTTAGCAACTATAAAGGAAGTGATTTTGCATCTATAGAAGCAGATAATACAAGTGCTTTTAACTGTAGATATGTAGATGGAACAAAAAAGTGGTCTAATCACACATATGGTAGAGCAATTGATATAAATCCTATAGAGAATCCATATGTCAGCAATAATGGATATACATCTCATGAAGCTTCTAAAAAGTATCTAATAAGAGCTAATCAGAAAGGTGTTTTGCTAGCAAACTCATATATAGTTAAACTATTTAAAAGACATGGCTTTAGATGGGGTGGCTCGTGGAGATGTTGTAAAGATTACCAACATTTTGATAAAAAATAGAGCCAAATTAAACTTCTTATTTCTAGTTAAAGCTACTCTTGCTTTAACTCTTCATCCATCCACTCCTGCATCATTCCAAGCTGCATACCTATTAAATCTATATGCTCTCTTTTTGCATCTGGAGATGGTAGCCAATTTGCTACAAAATCATCACAAGAAGAGCTATTAACACTCTTTATTAGATACTCAGCATAATCTCTTACACTATCTACATCTATACTCTCTTCAGTCTCACTATTCTTTATTTTTATTCTAAAGGTATTATCATCATTAGATACTATCTTTGCATCTATTTTTAGTAGTTCTCTACCCTCTTTAGGTTGTGGTTCTTCGTAAGCCATAATATACCTTTTTTTAACTAATTATAGCATAAGCTAAAGGCTAATTGCCTAAAGCTATTTAGTAACTATTTATCATTAAATTAAGATCAACTGGTCCAATTTTAATTTTTTTGTATATTGGTCTAGGGTGATTAGCTCTTGGTGTTGCAATTGGTCTTGGTGGTACTTTTACAGAGCCTCTTTTTAACTGTATTGTTTGTCTATTAGTTAATCCATTTTTTAAATTTTTAGCTCTTACATCTAGTTCTAAATTTTTATATCTATTTATACGAGAGTTATAGTTATACCCTTTTATAGTTGCATTTACAACTAGATTTCTTCTTTTCCATCTGATATGTAGCTTATTATTATATAGTTTTGCTCTAGCAGACCCTAATGGTTTTACTCGTCCATTGTGTCTCTTCCACGCTCTTACAAATATTTTACCATCTATATTTTGTATAGATACTCTAGATATTGCACTAAATGCTCCACTGCTTCTGTAGTTTCCTACAAATCTTTTTCTAATACTAACAGGAGCTGCTTTTTTAGTAAAAATAAATGTTTTAGTATATACAACCTTTTTATTGGTATATATTTTTTTCTCTGTAACTCTTATCTTATTACTATTAATTGGTTTAATATAAAGAACTAAATTTTTAGATCCAAAGCCCCACGCCTCAAACAATTCATTAC
The DNA here is from genome assembly GCA_947311565.1 of uncultured Nitratifractor sp. Lineage (GTDB taxonomy): Bacteria > Campylobacterota > Campylobacteria > Campylobacterales > Sulfurovaceae > JAADEQ01. Next base: position 3,154 of record CAMZLH010000015.1, on the reverse strand, counting down.
CAACTTTTGTAGATTTTTTACTCTTAAGTGCTACAACTTTTGAGCCTCTTTTTATTACTGGTCTAACTGTTGTACCTTTAATCTCTAACTTTACAGGATCGTTATAACTACTTTCACTCTTGTTAATCCAAGTGCCTGTATAGTTGTATCCAAATGCATATGCAACAAATATTGTTAATAATAAAATTACTCTTTTCATAAAATCTCCTTTTAATTTATAGTGTAATACTATATTAAAAGCGTGAAGTAATGGTGGAGATTTTTTTAAATAGTAAAAAAAGTATTAAAAATGTTGCAGATACCAATATAATAGATGCTCCAGATGTTATATCAAACTCGTAACTAATTGCTAAACCACTAATAGTAAATATAGTAGATAGTACAGATGCTTTGATCATCATACCATATAAAGAGTTGCTACTAAGCTCTGCTATATAAGTTGGAATTGTCATAAGTGCAATAACTAGTATTAAACCTACTACCTTAATTGCAACTACAACTGCTAAAGCTGATAATACTAAAATAGCAACAAAAAAACCTTTTGCTTTTACACCTCTTAAGTTAGCATACTCACTATCATAAGATACTGCTAAAATTTCTCTATAAAATAGATGTATAAATAGTAAAACAATAACCATTAGGGTAAACATAAATATTAAATCGTCTCTATTTACTGCCAATATTGACCCAAATAAGTAACTCATTAAATCTACATTATATCCAGATGTCAAATCTACAAATATAATACCAATAGCCATACCAACAGCCCATATAAGCCCTATAAATATATCTACTCTCTCTCTTTGTTTAAAGCTAATTAGTGCAATTAATACTGCACTAAATATTGCAAAAATAGATGCACCCAAAAATATTGGTAACCCTAAATAGATAGCCAAACCAATACCACCATATGAGCTATGAGCAATTCCTCCTGCTAAAAATGTCATCTTATTGACAGATATCAAGCTACCAATAATTCCTGTGATTATACTAACTAAAAGCGCTGCTAAGAGAGCATTTTGTATAAATGTATATTGTAGTATATCAGCCATTATTTGCTCCTAACATCTGCATTAACTCAACTTCACATATATGTTCATTATCTTTTAGTGCAAAATTTTTATTACTTAAATCGTGCATATATCCACTTCTATTTATATAAAGAACCCTATTTGCATATTTAGAAATTACTGTTAAATCGTGTGTTACAACAACAATTGTAATAGTTTCGTTAAGCTTTTTAAGTAAAGAGTATATCTCTTTTTGACCCTGCACATCTATACTAGAAGTTGGTTCATCTAATATTAGAAGTTTTGGATGCGAACATATAGCTCTTGCAATCATTACTCTTTGTCTCTGCCCACCTGAAAGATTAGATATTTTGCTATTTAAAAAACAATCCATTCCAACTTTTTGCAAACTATGTTTTGCACACTCTATTTCAAGACTACTATATTTAAAACTAAATACTCTATTAATGCTTTTATGTTTTGCACCATTTCCCATCATTACTACATCTAAGACAGTAATTGGAAACTCTAAGTTTATGTTAGTATTTTGCGGAACATAACCTATATCTATACCATTTTTAACCTCAAAAGATATATCAATACTACCCTTTGTAGGGGATAATATACCTAAAATATTTTTTACAAGTGTAGATTTACCACCACCATTTGGTCCTGTAATTGCAAAAAAGTCTCCACTATTTAATTTAAAATTTACATCTTCTAAAACATAATCTTTTCTATACTTATAGTATAGTTCTTTTCCCTCTAATAGTTTCAACTACTCTCCTAGTAAGTTTTTTGTAAACTCTTGAATATTCTCTAAAATATCTATTTTTAATGGAGAGACCTCTATAACTTTAATACCCAACTCTTTAGCTATTAAGTTGGCACTCTTTTGAGAAAACTCTGGCTGAACAAAAATAGCTTTTACTTTATACTCTTTTGCAAGTTTTAAAACTTTAATTAACTCTTTAGGTGTTGGCTCTTTACCCTCTGCCTCTATAGCAATCTGTTTTAAATTATACTCTTTTGCAAAATACCCCCAAGATGGATGAAAAATTAAAAACTCTCTATTTTTAATATCTCTTAAATTAGATTTAATTTCACTATCTAAGCTCTCTACTCTCTTAATAAACTCTTTATAATTATCTATATAAAAACTACTATTATTACTATCTTCACTAACTAAAGCATCTAGTGTAGCTTTTGATATCTTTTTTAAATTATTAATATTTAGCCAAATATGAGGCTCATTCTCTATTTTACTATCGTGTGAAATTTTTAATTTTTTTATATCTTTATCACAATGAATAATCTTTAAATTACTATTTTGAGACTTAAACTTAGGTAACCATGCATCTTCAAACTCTACTCCAATTGCAAAATATAGCTTTGAATTACTCAATTTTACCATCTGAGAAGGTTTAGGCTCGTATGTGTGTGGTGAATTACCTGGTGTTACTACTGTTAAAATATCTACTCTATCTTTAGCAATTTCTTTAACTATATACTCTTGAGGTGGAATACTAACAGATAGACTTAACTTTGCAAAGATAACTACTGTTGTTATGATAAAAAATAAAATATATCTCATAAGAATCCTTTTCGTGATTGTAACAAAAAAGCGTTAATACTATGTTGAAGTTTTAATGATTCAATAGACATTGTATGGCGCGGCGGACGAGGCTCGAACTCGCGACCCCCTGCGTGACAGGCAGGTATTCTAACCAACTGAACTACCGCCGCACCTAAACCTAATAAAAGGCTGAAAAGAAATAAACTCAATTTTGTCTAAACAAAACTAGTTTTGTAAGCTGTCTACTGAAGACTACTTTAATGGTGGTCGCTATAAGACTCGAACTTATGACATCTACCTTGTAAGGGTAGCGCTCTACCAACTGAGCTAAGCGACCGTATTTTGAACTGTGAAACTATCGTAAATAACTTTGGCGACCCCTAAAGGATTTGAACCTCTGTTTTTACGTTGAAAACGTAATATCCTTGGCCACTAGATGAAAGGGTCATCAGATACCTATAAACAGTTATTTTGTTAATGGTGGTCGCTATAAGACTCGAACTTATGACATCTACCTTGTAAGGGTAGCGCTCTACCAACTGAGCTAAGCGACCGTGACATTGTTATT
>CAMZLH010000014.1 GCA_947311565.1 uncultured Nitratifractor sp. | reverse complement strand
TAAAAAGTACAAATGGAGAAGTTGTATTTGCAGTAGGAGATAATGGAATAGCAAAAGGTGTTAGAGTATTAAATACAGCATATGTTAGCCATTTAGATGCAATTTTATCTAACTAAAAATATCTATTTAAGTAAATTAGTTATAGAGAAAGATTTAATTAAAATTGATGAATTAGAGTTTATATTTTTAAATGGTAAGCTAAAGAAGATTAAATATTAGAAGACTTTAATAACCCTACATTTTAAATATTTTTACTCCATTTTATAATAAGGGGAGTAAAAATCTTTAATTATATATTTTTTAATATATAATTAAAGATATATTTGTTATTATTTACTATAAGATTGCTATGGAGTTTATTATGAAGAGTAGTGTATTTATATCTCAAAGTTTAGGTAGATTGGATAAGCTACTCTCTTTGGAGACTAACTCTAGCCGTAATCAGATTGAGAAATTAATTAAGTCTGGTTTAGTGGCAGTAGATGGAAAAATTGTCACTAAACCATCTTTTAAACTACTATCAGGTATGAGTGTTGAATATAGCTTTAAAGAGGCTAAGAAAGAGAGTTTTAGTGATATTGATATTGAAATAGAGATACTCTTTGAAGATAGTGATATTTTAGTTTTAAATAAGCCAACTGGATTGGTTGTTCATCCTGCCCCATCGGTTAAAGAGGCAACTTTGGTTGATTGGCTTAGAAAAAAAGATATTCGTCTCTCTACAATTAGTGGAGAGGAGAGAAATGGTATTGTTCATAGACTTGATAAAGATACAAGTGGTGCAATATTAATAGCTAAGAGTAACTTTGCACATGAAGAGATGAGTAAACAACTACAAGATAGAAGTATGGGTAGGTACTATTTGGCAGTTGTGAATTACCCGTTAAAAGATAACTGTTTAGTAAACAAGCCAATTGCTAGAAATCCTAAAAATAGATTAAAAATGGCAGTTGTAGAGGGTGGTAAAGATGCAAAGACAGCATTTGCTAAAGTAGCTACTAGTAGTTTAGATAGTGAACTAATAGCAGCTAAATTATTTAGTGGTAGAACACACCAAATTAGAGTACATTTAGGAGCTTTAAATAGATATATATTAGGAGACAAAGTATACTCTCCTAGCAGTACAACACATAAAAGTAGAATATTTCTACATGCATATCTACTATATTTTAAACATCCAAGAAGTGGAGAACTTATAGAGGTCCAAGCACCTTTATTTAGTGATATGAGAGAGTATATAGTAGACAAATTTAATAAAGGAGATAGTTTTGATAGAATTGAAAATAGATATATTAAAGAGCTTTTTAAAGAGTTCAACACTTTTACTACTATTTAGTGGCAGTGCAGAGGCATTTTTAAATGATACTTCCCTCCCTAAGGTTACTGGAATTAAGTCAGCACTTGATAGAAGTAGCATTGGTTTAGAGTGGAGCTCTTTAGCAAAATTTCATAATGTAAGAGGTGTTAATATATATAGGGCGGTTGCTAAGAAAGGCGCACAACAAAGCTTCGAGAAGATTGCAACAATACCCAATAGATTTGCTACACACTATGTAGATAGAGATATTAAACCAGGAGTTATCTATTTTTATACAATGACATCAAATTCAGGATTTGTAGAGTCTATGTATGGAGATATTGTCAAAGCAAAAAGTAGACCATCATATAAGGCTGTTAAATTTATAGAGGCACGACTAGTAGATAGAGGTGTAGTTAAACTACTATGGGTACCACACCAAGCAAGAACTGTAACAGAGTATGTTGTACAAAGAAAGTGCAAAAATATATGGCACTATATAAAGACTGTAAAGGGTAGGTTGTATCCAGAGTATGTAGATGTTACAGCTCCAAGAGGGCACAGATGTAGCTATAGAGTATTTGCTAGAGACTATAGTGGTGTAAACTCTTTTGTTGGTAAAGAGTTAAGCGTAGAGGTAAAATAGATGCCACATATAAAATCAGAACCCTTTGATACATCAAAAGCAGACCAATTGATATTAGTAGATTTTAGAGCCATTAGTAAATTTGGTAATGAAACATGGTTAGTCTCTAAAGATGGGAAGAGCATATTTGTAGATATAATTAAGAGAGCGAATGAGTATTTAGTTAAGCCAAATAAGATTACTAAAGGTAGTGATATATCTTTTGTTAAAACAATACTTCAGTACTTTATAGATGAATTAAATTTAAAAGTTATTCACTCAAATATTAATGTTAAACCAAATAGACCTAAAGTAGCTCATTTTGCTCATAAGAGTATAGAAGATTTCTATAGATTTAAAAGTAAATTTAGAACTATTAAATTAGAAGTTGGTTTTGGAAGTGCAAGACATCTTCTATATAGAGCAAAAGAGGAGCCAGATACTCTTTTTATAGGTATAGAGATACATACACCATCTATAAATCAACTATTAAAACAGATTAATTTACAAAATTTAGATAATATTTGGGTTGTTAATTATGATGCTAGGCTACTTTTAGAGATGCTACCTTCTAATATTTTAGATACAATATATGTACATTTTCCAGTTCCTTGGGATAAAAAACCACACAGAAGAGTAATTAGTAATTTCTTTGTAGATGAAGCACTAAGAGCTTTAAAAGTTAATGGCTTTTTAGAGTTAAGAAGTGATAGTGATAACTACTATAAATATGCATTAGAGGTATTTAGTAATCAAAAAGTTTCTAAGTTTAGTGTAGATAAAAATATTGATATTGAGATAATAAGTAAGTATGAACAAAGATGGAGAGATATGGGTAAAGATATATATACACTCAAATTAAGCTCTTTAAAAGAGTCTCCTAAAAGAGATATTGATATAGATTTTAATTTTGGTACTGTTGCTATTAAAGAGTTACCAAATGAGGAGAAATTTATAGGTGATGACTACTTTGTACATATTGCAAAAGAGTTTAAAATGGATAGAGGCTTTGTTGCAGAATGCTCATTTGGAAGTTTTAATATACCAGAGAAAAAACTCTTAGTAGTTGATAGAGGTAGATGCTACTATATGCCATCAAATCCAGTGAAAAGCTTGGTAAATCTAAAAGCACATAAAAAAATTATAGAGGTATTAAATGGCTAGTGTAATTACAGCAAACAACTTAACAATAGCATATGACAAGGGAAAAAATATTGTCATAGATAGTTCAACATTCTCTATAGAACAAGGTGAATTTGTATTTATTACAGGACTTAGTGGTAGTGGTAAATCAACACTTTTAAAGTCTATGTATGGGCAAATTAAGCCACAATCAGGTAGCTTGTTAGTTGGTGGTTTAGATATGAAAAAGATTAAAAAAGGTCAGTTACTACAACTAAGAAGAAATATAGGTATTATCTTTCAAGACTATAAACTTATTAATGAGTGGACAGTAGAGAAAAATGTTGTCTTACCTCTTATTATAACTGGCTATAACTTAGATGTTCAAAGAGTACAAGCAGAGAAGCTACTATCACATGTTAAGTTATCTGATAGTGCTAATAAGTATCCTTTAGAGCTTAGTGGTGGTGAGCAACAGAGAGTTGGTGTAGCAAGGGCTCTATCTAAAAATCCTTTTTTAATATTAGCAGATGAGCCAACAGGTAACTTGGATGAGTTCTCCTCGGGTGTTGTTTGGGATCTACTTGAGAATGCTTCTGGTCAACTTAATGCAACCGTAATAGTTGTAACACATAAGATACCTACAATATTTAATTTGCCATATCGTCACTTTATAATAGAAAATGGGGGTGTTCATGAAGTTCATTAAAGAGCATTTAATGTTTATTCTACCACTAATGGCAATGTTAATTGGTGTAGAGTTTATTCTACTTTTTAACCGTATTACAACTAGTTATGAAGATAAACTAAAAAGTGACTATGCGATATTAGTAATTAGTAAAAAAGAGTTATCTACACCTCTACTAAGAAGCTATAGTGATAGAGTAGATAGTGTTGAATCTATGAATAGAGAAGATATAGCTAAAGAGGTAACAGCAGGTATTCAAGATGCAGGAATGGTAGCTTTTCTAAAAGGATTGCCATATTTTTATAGGGTTCATTTAACTGAATATATTTCTCTAGAAGAGTTAAAAAAAGTTCAATCTAATTTAAAAAAGATTAAGGATGTATTAACTGTAGAGATCTTTGGAGAGAACTACCACTCTAAACATACAATGTTTAGATTAGTGAAAATGATATTAAATATTTTTATAGTTATGCTATTTATAGTTAGTATATTTTTAGTTATAAAACAGATGGAAGTATGGCAGTTGGCACATAAAAATAGAATGCAAATTATGGAAGTATTTGGTGCCCCTATAATGCTTAGAAGTGGAATACTATTTAAAATAGCTTTCATAGATGCAATTATAGCAACTATATTAAATATAGGAATATTTATATATCTAAAAGTCACATGGGCAAAAAAGAGTGATATAGATTTTATTAAAGAGAATCAAGATCTTTTAATTAATGTATCAGACTATTTTATACTATTTTTTACAGCATTTGTAATTGTTCTAGTATCAGTACTATTTGTAGCTGTTAAGTCGAGTGAGGTACCAGAGGGATGATTAGGTTTATCTATTTATCTATTTTTCTATTTGGTCTGCTTTTTGCTACCTCGGCAAAAGATCTATTTAATAAAATAAAAGAGTCTAAAAGTTCTCTTGTAAATGTAAAAAAAGAGAAACAGATAACTAATAGACAGCTTCAAAAAATTGCCAATAAGATAAAAAAAATAAATAAAGAGATATCTATATATGATAAAAAGTTGAAAGTTTTAGATAAGTTTCTACAAACAGAAGAGAAAAGATATAGTGAATCAATAGGAGAGCTAAAAGGGATTAATAATATGGTTAGTACTCTTGATAGTGATATAGATAAAAAGAGAGAAGAGTTTGCCAAAATTTTATCTAAACAGTTAGGTAGTGTAGTTGCACAAAATAGAAGTTCTCAAAAGAGTGAGAAGAGTGTAGTTTTACAAGAGGTATATGATAGGTATAAAAATTACTCTCAGCAAGAGCTATTGAAACTATCTAAAAATATAGAGCAGAAGAGGGCACTAAGAGCAAATCTTTTAAAGCGAAAAGATGAGATTAATGTAAATATTAAAGATATTAAATTAAAAAAGAGAATCTATAAAAAAGAGAAATTATCTAGAAAAAAACTACTAACAAGATTAGCAAAAGAGGAGAAACTTTACTCTGGTAAAATTAAAAAGATTTATAAAAAGCAGACTTTAATTAGATTAACACTTGCAAAACTAAATATTATAAAAGCAGATGCAGCAAAAGAGGCTAAAAAAAGAGAGTTAATTTTAAGAAGAAGAATAAAAGCACTAAAAAGTATTAAATTTGCAGATAGAAAAAGATTAAAGGTTGTTTCGGTAAATAGTGTTAAGCAGTATGGTAGCTCATATGGGGCAACAAAATCATGTGTATATAGAGGTCCTAAAACTATTTCTCCAATGAAGTCTGCAAAAGTTCTAAAGAGGTTTGGTACATATATTGATCCTATTTATAAAATAAAATCTCATAGTGACTCTTTGGTGTTGGTATCTAAAAGTAGTGATAAAAGAGTATACAATGTTTTGAATGGAGAGGTTGTTTTTAAGGGTAAGAATGCAATGTTAGGTAAACTAGTTATAGTAAAACATAGTAAAGGTTTATTTACTATATATGCTGACTTAGATAAATTTTCACCATATATAAAAAAGGGATCAAAAGTTAAAAAAGGTATTGTTATAGGTAAAGTTAAGAGAAAATTAATTTTTCAAGCAACAAAAAATGGTGCATTTATAAACCCTGCTAGATTAGTTAAAATTTAGCTATCTTATAAACAGTTTGGGTATAATTCGTTTAATTTTTTAAACAACATAAGGGGTCTGTATATGGCAAACAAGAGAGTATTAGTAAAATTCTCTGGAGAAGCGTTAGCTGGTAAAGATGGTTATGGAATCGATACCTCAATACTAAAATATATTGCACAAGAGATAAAAGAGCTTGTACAGAGCAATATAGAAGTAGCTATAGTTGTTGGCGGTGGTAACATTATTCGTGGTGTTAGTGCAGCCAAAGATGGTATTATCAAAAGAACTAGTGGCGATTATATGGGAATGTTAGCAACGGTTATCAATGGTGTTGCTATACAAGAGGCATTAGAGTATATTGGATTAGAAGCGAGACTTCAAAGTGCAATAGAGATGCATCAAATAGGTGAGAGTTTTATTGTACGTCGTGCAAGAAGACACTTAGAGAAAGGAAGAGTTGTTATATTTGCTGCTGGTACTGGAAACCCATACTTTACAACAGATACTGCCGCAACATTAAGAGCTAGTGAGATTGAAGCAGATATCTTAATTAAAGCTACAAAAGTAGATGGTGTTTATAATAAAGATCCAAATAAGTTTGATGATGCAGTAAAACTAAGTGAGATATCTTATGATAGAGCTTTAGGTGAGCATATAAAAGTGATGGATGATACAGCAATAGCACTTGCAAAAGAGAACAAGTTGCCAATTATTGTATGTAATATGTTTGAGAAGGGTAACCTTTTATCTATAATAAATGGTGATTATTCACTATGTTCAATTGTTAAATAAGGAGTTAAAATGAGACTAGAAGTAATTAATGCAAAAGCATTAGAGAGATATAATTTTGATAGATATCTATTAGCAAAAGCTGTTGGCAAGAGAGCAGAGCAGTTAAGAAGAGGTACACATAAGCCTTTAGTAGATATGGACATTAAAGAGTATAAAGCTACTGATATTGCAATATATGAGATAGCAGAGGGTAAATTAGAGATTATATCTGAGAGTTAGAAATTGTTATCTAAAGTAGTTGAATTAGTATCTAAAATCTCTAATGTAGATGAAGCCTATAGAGTTTTAAAAGAGCAGATAAAAGTAGATGATGAGATAGCTAAATCTATCTCTTTTATTATAGATGCTCATGAAGGACAATTTAGGAAAAGTGGAGAGCCTTATGTCGTTCATCCAATATTAGTAGCTTCTATTGTTGCATCTATATCGGAAGATAAGACAATGGTAATTGCTGCTTTGATGCATGATGTTGTAGAGGATACTGATTATACTTTAGAGTATATTGAGGATAACTATGGCAAAGATGTTGCTTTTTTAGTTAATGGTTTAACTAAAATTGTAGAGATTAGAGAAGAGAAACTTATACCATCTAGCTCAAATGAAAAACTTATTAAATCTGCACTTACATTTAAAAATATGCTTTTAACTTCGGTTAAAGATAGTCGTGTTTTAATAATTAAACTTTGTGATAGATTACATAATATGATGACACTAGATGCCTTAAGTACAGATAAACAAAAAAGAATTGCTGAAGAGACATTAGTTGTATATACACCAATTGCTCATAAATTAGGTATGTCTAAGATTAAAAGATTACTAGAAGATTTTAGTTTTAAATATATCTATCCATCTGAATATAGAAAAATTGATGAGTATATAAATTCACATAAACAAGATTTGTATCTAAAACTTAACCATTTTATAGAAGAGATTAAAAATATTTTAAATAAAAATGGATTCCATAGAGATGATATAAAAGTAGAAGGTAGAGTTAAGCACTATTACTCTATTTACCTAAAGATTCAGAGAAAGGGTGTCTCTATGGAGGAGGTCTTAGACCTGTTAGCTATTAGAATTATAGTTAAAGAGCCACTTGATTGCTATAAGACTTTAGGTGTTTTACATTTAAAATATACACCAATTGTATCTAGGTTTAAAGATTATATAGCACTACCTAAAGAGAATGGTTATAAGACAATACATACTACACTATTTGTTGATAATGGGATAGTAGAAGCACAAATTAGAACAGAAAATATGCATAGAGTAGCAGAGTATGGTATAGCAGCACACTGGAAGTATAAAGGTGAAGATAGTGGTGTAAAACTAGACTGGATAGAAGAGATATCTAATGATAGTGATAATACTATAGTTAACTTTTATGAGAATGCAAAATCAAATTTGTATAGTGAGGAGTTAGTTGTATTCTCCCCTAGAGGAGATAGCTATACCCTACCAAAGGGTTCTGTTATTTTAGATTTTGCGTATGCAATACACTCTGAAGTAGGTGATTTAGCTACATCTGCAACTATAAATAAAGAGAAAGTATCTCTACTCTCTCCCCTTAGTAATGGAGATATAGTTAATATTATTACGCAACAAGAGCCTAGGCTTCACTGCTCTTGGGTAGATAGTGTTAGAACCTCTAAGGCTAAAGATGGAATTCGTATTATGTGCAAGCATAGACTTCGTGAAGTAGAGGAGAAGATAAGTTTACAGATAATAGCAACAATTTTTAATACTACAAAGAGAGATATTGAAACTATAGCTAAAGATTTAAACATAGTTAAAACTATCTCTAAAACTACATCTAATCTAGATATATTAAGAGAAAAAATAAAAAAAATAGCTATATATAAAAATTTAAGTGAGATTAGATTTTGGGAGCTATTAAAAAGAGGGTATAAAAAACCTACTATAAAGACAATAAATAAATTTACTTTTTTTACAAATAAAGTATTAGATGGTGTAGAGTTTGACTACTGTTGCCACCCAAAACTTGGTGATGATATCTTAGCTTTTTACTCAAGAGGTTATGTTACTATTCATCATAAGTTATGTAGAAAAGCCTATAATTTAGTTAATAGTCATAATAATGCAGTATTTGTTAAGTGGAGTAGTGTTAAAAACTCTAGGTATGGATTAATTGTATCTTTACAGAATAAGAGAGGTGCTCTTTTAGAGTTATTAAAGTTACTTGATAAATTAGATTTAAGTATAATTAATATTGAGTTAGGTATAAAGAGTAGTGATAAAGCCGAGTATTGTAAACTGCAAGTAGAGACTACTTCAGAGAATCAAAACCAAATAAAAGATATAATTTCTAGAAAATTTAAATTAGTAGATTTTATATCGTTAAAAGATGCCTATAAGAGTTAAGGAGAGAAGATGAGTATAAACAAAGCGCTAACAGAGATAAAAAGAGCAACAGCAGAGATAATTGATTTTGAAAGAGTAGAGAAGTTAGTTACTGCTTACTATAATGAAGGTAAAGAATATACAATTAAACTTGGGCTTGACCCTACATCTGCTGATGTTCACTTAGGGCATACAGTTGTTTTGCAAAAGCTTGCTACCTTTCAAAAATTTGGAGCAAATATTCAACTTATTATTGGTGATTTTACAGCAACAATCGGTGATCCTACAGGCAAGAGTGAGACAAGAAAAATACTATCTAAAGAGCAGATTGAGCAAAATGCTAAAACATATCAAGAACAGATATTTAAAGTTTTAGACCCAGCTAAAACAGAAGTATTTTATAATTCACAGTGGTTAGACGAACTTGGAACTCGTGGGCTTACTGCTCTTACAATGAACTATAATGTTGCGAGAATGCTAGAGAGAGATGATTTTGAAAATAGATATAAAAGTCAAACGCCTATCTCTATTTCAGAGTTTCTATACCCACTATTTCAGGGGTATGATAGTGTAGCACTAAAGAGTGATATCGAAATTGGTGGAACAGATCAAAAGTTTAATATGCATATGGGAAGACACTTGCAAAGAGCATATGGAGTTGGTAAAGAACAGGCAATAGTTATGGTACCAATTATTGAAGGTCTTGATGGTGTTCAAAAGATGAGTAAATCTTTGAAAAACTATATAGGCGTAACAGATGCACCAAATGAGATGTTTGCTAAGATAATGTCTATCTCTGATGAGTTAATGTGGAGATATTATGAACTTTTAAGCTCTAAAAGTCTTGAAGATATAGAAAAACTTAAAAGTGGAGTTAGCAATGGAACTTTGCATCCAAAAATGGTAAAAGAAGAGCTTGCAGTAGAAATTGTTACTAGATACCATAGCGAAGATGATGGAAAATCTGCATTAGAGGCATTTAATAAGCAGTTTAAGCAAAATCAAATTCCAGATGATATAGCAGAGTATAAAGTAGAAGAGGGGATTTGGATTTGTAAAGCACTTGTTGAGTGTGGTATTGAGCCTTCAACTTCTCAATCTAGAAGAGATATCAAGCAAGGAGCTGTTAGAATTGATCAAGAAAAAGTTAGTGATGAGCAGTTAAAACTAGAGAGCGGAGAGTATGTTCTTCAAGTTGGGAAAAGAAAATTTGCTAAAGTAAAGGTAGGTTAAATGGAACTAAAATCAATTAAAATCGGAAAATACAGAATTGAAAAACCAATAATTCAAGGTGGTATGGGTGTTGGTATCTCTTGGGATAGATTAGCTGGTAATGTAAGTAAAGAGGGTGGACTTGGAGTTATTAGCTCGGTAGGAACAGGTATTTATGATAATAGAGCCTATGCTGATAGAATTTTAGGTGAAGGTAGACCATATGAAGCTGAGAACTTCTACTCTCGTAAAGCCCTATTTAAAATTTTTGAGAATGCAAGAGAGATATGTGGTGATAATCCATTAGCTTGTAATGTTCTGTATGCTATGAATGATTATAATCGTGTAGTAAAAGATGCTTGCGAAGCTGGTGCAGATATGATCATAACTGGTGCTGGGCTTCCCCTTACAATGCCGGAAGCTGCTAAAGATTATCCAGAAGTTGCTTTAATCCCTATTGTATCTACGGCAAAAGCACTTAGAATACTATGTAGAAGATGGAAGAAGACTCACAATAGACTACCAGATGCAATTATTGTTGAGGGACCATTAAGTGGTGGACACCAAGGATTTAAGTATGATGAGTGTTTTTTAGAAGAGAATAAGCTAGAGAATATTCTACCTCCAATAGTCCAAGAGGCAAAAAATTGGGGTTCTATGCCAATATTTGCTGCAGGTGGAGTTTGGGACCATAACGATATTATTAAGTTCTTAGAGTTAGGTGCAGATGGTGTTCAGATGGGAACTAGATTTATAGGAACAAAAGAGTGTGATGCTAGTGATACATTTAAAAAAGTTTTACTAGATGCAAAAGAGGAGAATATAAAACTATTTAAATCTCCTGTTGGTTACCCAGCAAGAGGTGTAAAAACTAATCTTCATAAAAGTATAGAAGAGGGTAGTGCACCAAAAATAAAATGTATATCAAATTGTGTTGCGCCATGTAATCGTGGAGAAGAGGCTAAAGTTGTTGGTTACTGTATTGCAGATAGTCTAAGTGATGCATATAATGGAAAGTTAGATACAGGACTATTTTTTACAGGTGCAAATGGTTTTAAACTAAAAGAGATAATTACAGTTAAAGAGTTAATGGATAAGCTAGTTAATGGTGAGTAGATACCTCTTCTTATTTTTTATAATTTTTATATATACTATAGATGCTAGTAATAGATTAAAGTCTCTAAAATTAAAAAAAAATAGTTTAGTTTTAGAGTTTAGTAAAACTTTAAATAGAGATGATTTTACAGCATCTGCTATAAAGAAAAAAGGTAATGTAAGATATATATTTGATTTCAAAAATACACTTTTATCTAAAAAAATAAAAAGAGTAACTAAACTAAGTGGTAAAATAATTAAATCAGTTAGAGTTGCTCAATATAAAAAGGGTACAGTAAGATTAGTTATAGATAGTAAAAATAGCTATAACTTAAACTATAAACAAGGTAGCAAGCCTCTATTTGTTATTACACTACCAAAAAATTCAAAAATTTCGAAAAAAGTAGAGAAAAAGAGTCATAAAGTCTCTGCAAGAGATCTCTTCTCTTCAATTAAAGATAGTAGTAAAAAGGTGGTAACTACACCTACTGTAAAGATGCCAATACCAACTTTAAAGCATAACTATACAATAATGATAGACGCAGGTCATGGAGGTAAAAAACCTGGTACTATGTGGGCAAAATATAAAGAGAAAACTCTTACTCTACAAGTTGCAAAAAAGCTTTATAGAAAATTAAAAACTCTTGGATTTAATGTTAAAATGACAAGATTTAAAGATAAACATATATCTCTTAGAGGTAGAATTAAAAAGGCAAATAGTGCAAAAGCTGATCTTTTTATATCTATACATGCTAACTCTATTGCTAAAAAAAGTAGAGCAACTATTGTTCATGGAATTGAGACATACTTCTTGCAAACTACAAGAAACTCTAGAGCAAAAAGAGTTGCTGCAAAAGAGAATGCAGATCTTTTAAAAAGTGTTGATAGAAGTACAAAACAAGTACTTCTAAATACTCTATTTACAGGACCTAAAATTGAGCTATCAAATAAATTGGCTATAGATGTACAAAAAGGTCTATTAAGTAACTTAAGAAGTAGATACAATAGAGTTAAAGATAATGGCGTAAGAGGAGCTCCTTTTTATGTTTTAGTAGGGGCACAAATGCCATCTATACTTATAGAAATAGGCTATATGTCTAATCCAAAAGAGAGAAAAAGATTATTTAACTCATCATATCAAGAGTTAATTGCAAAAGGTATTACCGTCGGTGTTATGAGCTATTTAAAAAATAGAGAAAGAGAGATGGAGTAGCACTACTTTATTAATAAGCATAACTCCTCTCCTTAATGGTGTTTTATTTATATTTAATATGATATAATCGAAGAATGAGAAGATATTTATCTATTTTAATTCCACTTTTTTTATTTACTCAAGAGCTAAAAATTGCCTCTTATAATGTTGAAAATCTATTTGATGATGTTAATAATGGAACAGAGTATAAAGAGTATAAATTATATAGACATAACTGGAATAGTAATATATTTAAAAAAAAGATAAATAACCTAACTAAAGTTATTTGTGAACTAAATGCAGATGTGATCGGACTTCAAGAGGTAGAGAATAAACGAGCTTTAAATATATTACAAAAATCTTTATCAAGGCATGGTTGTAACTATAGTTATAGTGTAATTAGTAATAAAAGAGGATCAGCTATACAGGTAGCTCTTTTAAGTAAAGTAAGAGTAAAAAAAAGTAGTTATATTAGGGTTACTAACTCATCTAGTGACAGAGATATATTAGAGGTAACTTTAGATTTAAAACCAAAATTAACTATTTTTGTAAATCATTGGCGCTCTAAAAGAGCTAAAGAGAGTGCAAGAATAAAGTATGCCAAAGCCTTAATTAATAGATTAAAAAAGTTAAAAAAGGGTAGTGAATATATAATTTTAGGTGATTTTAATAGTAAATATAATGAGTGCTTAACAATAAGTCGTAGAAATAATGATAGCAATGGAATATGTGGTATAGATACTGTTTTAAAAACATTTAAAGATGGGAAACTGCTAAATATTAATGATAAAGTTACTACAGCTAGCCTATACCACTATAATCTTTGGAGTGAACTACCGATTGAGAGGCGCTGGAGTCACAGTTATTATGGACATAAAGGTGCTTTAGACTCTATTATTATACCAGTAACATTAAATGATAACAGTGGATGGTTTTATAAAAATAGTAGCTTTAGTCTATTTAAAAAGAGTTATCTATATAAAAGTAGTAGAGGTTTTTTAAATAATTGGGAGTATAAAAACCATAAACATACGGGTTATGGTTACTCTGATCATCTACCAATTTTTGCAATATTTTCAAATAATAAAAATAGAGATTTAAAACATGAGAAATTTATTGATAAGTTTTGGAAATATTTTATACCTAAAGTAGAGAGAAAAGCTCCTAGTATAAACAAAAAAGAGATTAAATTAAGTGAACTTACTACTATTACCAAATTAGATAAGCCTATAACTATTAAAAAGGCATGTGTAGTATTTAAGCGAGGAGATATTGGTGTTGTAAAAGAGAGCACTCAATCGGTACCTATTATGCTATATAAAAGTGCAGATGGCTTAATAGAGGGTTCATGCTACCGTTTAAAAGTATATAAAAAAAAGAGATATAATGGTATTGAAGAGATTTTAGATTTAGATATATTAGAGAAACTAGGTAAAATAGATTTAAAGAATTATATATCAAGTTTTAATAAAGATAATATCTCTAAATATAATTTAGGGGAGATTGTATCTGATATAAGAGGTATATATAGAGATAAACAGATAGTTATCGATAGATTTAAAGTTAGAATATATCTTAAGTATAAAAATAGAATAGGTATTTTAGAAGGAACACATTTATACATAAATAAAGCTCAAATAGGGTATTATAAGGGTGAAAAAGAGTTAATAATTTACTCTTCTAATGATATTATTAAGGAGAATTAGTGCACTATTATAGTTGGATTTTAGCTTTTCATGTTATGAGCTTTGTTAGTTGGATGGCTATGCTTTTTTATCAGCCAAGATTATATGTTTATCATAGTGAGAATGCTGATAATAAAGGCTTTGTAGAGGTTGTGGAAGTTCAGGAGCTAAAGCTATTTAAATATATTGGTGTGCCAGCTATGTGGGCAACAATTTTAAGTGGAAGTGCAATGTTATATTTAAACAGTAGCTATTTAACGCAAAGTTGGATGATTATAAAACTAATAGCATTAACGTTTTTAATAGCATACCATTTCTCTTTGGATATTCATAGAAAAAGACTTTTGGAGAATCCAAATTACAAGCCAGGTAAATTTTATAGATTTTATAATGAGGTACCAACTATATTGATGATTATAATAGTGATTATGATTGTCGTTAAGCCTTAAATCTATCTCTACTTTTACACAAGTGTACTAGAAAGCAGCTACTGCAATCAGGATTTACTGCTTTACATTTGTATCTACCAAATAGTACCATTGCTTGATGTAACTGATGAAGATTAGTTTTAAATTTTTTTACTAAATCTTTCTCAGTATCTTTTACATTAGTAGCTCTACTTAAACCTAATCTATGTGCAACTCTAAATACATGAGTATCTACAGCCATTAGGTTAGCACCGGTGTACTCTATTAAGACGACATTTGCAGTTTTTTGCCCAACACCAGCTAGTTTAACTAAATCTTTTTGCTCTAGAGGAATCTCTCCTCCAAAATCGTTTTCAATTGTTTTCGATAACTTTATTAGATTTTTTGCTTTATTATTAAAAAAAGAGCAACTTTTTATTAACTCTTTAATATCCTCTAAAGAGGCATTTGATAGCTCTTTACTACTTGGGTATCTTTTAAAAAGTTCTGGTGTAATTATATTTACTCTCTTATCTGTACACTGGGCTGATAACATAACTGCAACAATTAATTCGAATAAATTACTATATTTAAGCTCTGTAACAGAGTCTGGATACTCATGTAAGAAAATATCCTTTATCTCAGTTATCTCTTGTTTAGAAGCTAATTTTGCCATTTTTATCTCTTTTTTACTCATATTTTATCCAATTAAACAATTATTTCATTTTACATTAGTATACTATCATTAATATTTTCAAATTAAGTTTAAGGAGTAAGTATGAGTTTTGTAAAATCAATAGCATTATCATCTATACTATTAGCTACATCTATTAGTGCATCAGAAGTTATTGCAACAGTAGATGGAGTAGCAATTAAAAAAGATGATATAAATCTTATTTTAAAAGCACAAGGTGGTGATTATGATAAGTTAAAAAAAGATCAACAAAAGAAGATTGTTGATAAGTTAATAGAGAGAGAACTATTAACAAAAATAGCTAAAAAAGCTAATGTAGAGAAAGATGATAGCTACTTAAAAGCTATAGAGAACTATAAAAAAGATCTACTAATAAGAACTTGGATGGATAAAATATATAAGAGATCTCTAGTGAGTGATTCTGAAGCTAATAAATACTATCAAGATAATAAAGATCAATATAAAAAACCAGAGCAGGTTCATGCACGACATATTTTAGTTAAGAGTGAAGATGAAGCAAAAAAAATTATTGACGAATTGAACTCTTTAAAGGGTGATGATCTTAAGAAAAAATTTATAGAGTTAGCTAAATCTAAGTCTACTGGTCCATCTGGTAAAAATGGTGGAGATTTGGGTTTTTTTGGAAAAGGACAGATGGTTCCAGCATTTCAAGATGCAGCATTTGCACTTAAAAAGGGTGAAATTACTAAAAAAGCAGTTAAAACACAATTTGGTTATCATGTAATATACCTAGAGGAGAGTAAAGAGGCATCAATAGCAGAGTTTAGTGAAGTAAAAGATAAAATTATTGCAAAGATGAGACAAGATCAGTTTACTAAATCTATTAAAGATGCAATTGCAAATGAAAAGAGTGGTGCTAAAATTACAAATACTATAAAATAGTTTCAATTAGGCACTATTTACAATTTGTTCACAAATTTTTAATATAATGTCAGTATGAGTTTAAAAATTAAGGAGATTTAATGAAAAAAATATTAACAGTTACCGCTTTGGTTTTAGCACTTGGTGCTACATCGGTGGCAGCAAAAGTAATCGGAAGTGTAAACGGTATTCCGATTAAAGAGAAAGAGGCTAACAAACTACTTAAAGTATTAACTAAGGGAAAACTAAAATATTCTCAATTAAAACCTCAAGATAAAAAAGAGATTGTTAAGAGATTAGCAGTAGATAAGTTAGTTATTAAAACAGCATATAGAAACTTAAGTAAAAAAGAGAGAGATTTTGTTATTGCTAATGCATATATGGCAAAGAAAACAAGAGGTATAAAAGTAACTAACTCAGAAGCTAAAAAGGCCTATAATAATCTTAAAAAAAGTGGTGCTAAAATAGAGTCATACAGTAAAGTAAAAAAAGTAATTAAGATGCAACTTAGACAGAAAAAAGTTGTTGATAGATTGATGAAAAAAGCAAAAATAGTAGTTAAATAGTTTATAAGGATACAAATTGAGCCAAAGACTCTCTGATATAGTTGGTACAGGTGTAATATCTGGTGATGATATACAAAAGGTTTTTGCATATGCAAAAGAGAATAATTTTGCCTTACCAGCAGTAAATGTTGTTGGTACAGACTCTATAAACGCCGTTTTAGAAGCAGCTTCTAAGGTTAATTCACCTGTAGTTATACAATTTAGTAATGGTGGTGCATCGTTTTATGCTGGTAAAGGTTTAAAAGCTGATAATAGTGCAGTTTTGGGTGCTATTAGTGGGGCTAAACATGTTCATGCTTTAGCAAAGGCTTATGGCATTCCTGTAATTTTACATACAGATCATGCTGCTAGAAAACTATTACCTTGGATAGATGCTCTATTAGATGCATCTACAGAACATTATGAAAAGTTTGGAATACCACTATTTAGTTCACATATGATTGATCTATCAGAAGAGTCTTTAGGGGATAATTTATCTACATGTGAAGATTATCTAAAGAGAATGGATTCACTTGGTATGACACTAGAGATAGAGCTTGGAATTACAGGTGGCGAAGAGGATGGAGTTGATAACACTCATGTAGAAAACTCTGCACTATATACTCAGCCAGAAGAGGTTTACGAAGCTTATAAAAGACTTAGTGCAATATCTTCTAGATTTACTATTGCTGCTTCATTTGGTAATGTACATGGAGTTTATAAACCTGGTAATGTTAACTTAGAACCTAAAATTTTAGACAATTCTCAAAAGTATATTCAAGATAAAGAGGGAACAAAAGAAAAGCCAGTTAATTTTGTATTCCATGGTGGTAGTGGCTCTAGCCCAGATGAGATTAGTGAAGCAATTAGTTATGGTGCAATTAAGATGAATATAGATACAGATACTCAGTGGGCTTATTGGAGTGGAGTAAAAGATTACGAAAGTAACTACCACGACTATCTACAAGGACAAATTGGTAATCCAGATGGAGAAGATAAGCCAAATAAGAACTACTACGACCCTAGAAAGTGGTTAAGAGCTGGTGAAGAGTCTATGAGAGATAGAGTTATTAAAGCATTTGAAGAGTTAAACGCAATTAACAGATATTAATTTGCAAATAGATTTTAATACTCCAACACCAATAGAGTATCTCTGCTTTAATGGTGTTGAGTTTACTTTAAAAAGAGATGATTTAATAAACTCTGAACTATCTGGCAATAAAGCTAGAAAGATTGATTACTACTTATATAATTTACCTAAAAATATTACTACTGTTGTCTCATATGGATCAATACAATCTAATGCTATGTTCTCGATATCATATTTTGCTAAAGTTAATAATTTAAAATTTATATACTATGCTAATCATATTCCATCGCTATTAAAAGAGAACCCTAGAGGAAATTTAGAGTTAGCATTAAAAAATGGAATGATTTTAAAAGAGGGGTATAGCAGAATAGAAGAACCTTCTAACTCTATTTTTATAAAAGAGGGGATTGCTGAGAAGAGTGCTTATATAGGAATTGAGAAATTAGCAAAAGAGTTGATAGAGCAGCTTAATGATAAGGAGAGTTATCAGATATTTTTACCATCTGGTACTGGAACAACATCACTTTTTCTATCAAAAGCAATAAAGAAGCTTAATGTAGATAATTTAGAAGTCTATACAACACCTTGTGTGGGAGAGAGAGGATACTTAATAGAGCAGTTTGCTAGTTTAGAGAGAAATAGTATCTATTATCCTACTATAATAGATAGTAAAAAGAGGTATCACTTTGGCAAACTATATAGAGAATTTTATCAAATTTGGTTAGAATTACAAAAAAATACAAGTGTTGAGTTTGATCTATTATATGATCCAAAGGGGTGGATTACTCTATTTGATAATTTAGATATATTTACAAATTTAGTATATATACACCAAGGTGGCAGGATAGGTAATATATCTATGCTAGAGAGATATAGAAGAAAATATGGAGAGTTAAATGAAGATAGTTAAAACTACAGATATAAACTTTAAAGATGAGTTTAATGAGCTACTTAATCGTGGAAAAATGGATATAGATAGTGTTTCAAAAATAGTGCAAGATCTATTAAACGAGATAAAAAAAGATAAAAACAGTGCACTTAAAACTCAAATTGCTAGATTTGATAGATGGAAGCCAAAAGATGATACAGAGCTACTAGTATCAAAAGATGAGATGGCTAAAGCATATAACAATATAGATAACGATTTAAGAGATGCGCTAGAGTTGGCATATAATAGAATTAAAGATTATCATGAAAAACTTATGCCAAAAAGCTGGATGGAAGAGGATGAATTTGGAACTATTTTAGGACAAAAGGTTACTCCTGTTGATAGTGCAGGGCTATATATACCTGGTGGAAAAGCGGCATATCCAAGCTCTTTGTTAATGAATGTAATACCAGCACAAGTTGCAGGAGTAGATGAGATTGTAATTTGTACTCCATCACCCGATAATGAACTTAATGAGCTTTTACTTGCTGCATGTCATATGTGCAAGGTAGATAAAGTATTTAAAGTTGGTGGTGCAAGTGCTATTGGTGCAATGGCATATGGTACAGAGACAATACCAAAAGTAGATGTAATCACAGGACCTGGAAATATATTTGTTGCAACAGCTAAAAAGCTTGTATATGGAGAAGTAAATATAGATATGATTGCAGGTCCAAGTGAAATTGGTATCATTGCAGATGAGAGTGCTAGAGCAGACTACTTAAGTATAGATCTTCTTAGCCAAGCTGAGCATGATGAGATGGCAAGCTCAATACTAATAACAACAAGTTTAGATTTAGCAAATAGCGTTAGTTTAAAGGTAGAAGAGTTCTTAAAAGAGTTAAGCAGAGAGGATATTGCAAGAAAATCTATAGACGAAAGAGGTGCAATAATTGTTACTAAAACTATAGATGAAGCGATAGATTTAATGAATCAGATAGCTCCAGAACACTTAGAAGTTGTAACAAAAGAGCCAATGGAACTTTTAGATAAAATTAAACATGCAGGAGCGATATTCTTAGGTGAAAATACACCAGAACCAATTGGTGATTATATAGCAGGACCAAATCATACCCTACCAACGGGTGGGACTGCTAAGTTCTACTCTCCTTTAAGTGTTGAACACTTTTTAAAGAAGAGTTCTATAATTAATTTTAGCAAAAAAGGTATAAAAGAGATAGGTAAAGAGTGCGCATTAATAGCAGATGTAGAGGGCTTGACTGCTCATGCTAAGAGTGTTAGAGTTAGGTTAGAAGAGTAAAATTTATATTTACTCTCTAGAATCTCTAGACTCCTAGCTCTTATTGCTATCTTCTGTTTTTACTTTAGTTTTATTATTATCTAAAGTAGGATTAGCACTCTTTTTTAGTAGGTACTCTGTTATACCCTCAACATACTCTTTAGAGACCATACCTCTTTTTATATCTACTACATCTCCATTTGTATCAAGAACAACTAAATATGGTATTGCACCACGCCATCCAGATCTAGATGAAAAATATCTAACAAAATTTAAATTCTCTTGTTGATTTAAAATGGTATAGTTTATACCTTTCTCTTTTACAAACTCTTTTAGTCTATCTGTAGATGTACCTTGTGCTTCAATTGCATAGATTTTAATTTTATCTTTATATCTATTTTTAAGTTCAATATAGTGTGGAATAGAGAATATACATGGTGGACAGTGAGTACCCCATAACTCAATAAAGACAACTTTTCCTTTAGCATCAGTTATATCTAAACCTTTTTTTGTACCCTTAACTTTTATACTCTCACTATTAATAGTTTTTAGATCAAATTTAGCAACAGGAGCATTAAGTGATTTAGACTCAGCACTAATAATTGTTAATAGTAGTGATGATGTGATTAATAATCTTTTAAACATTCTATACCTTTTTTAATGAATTGTATCATAATATCACTTTAAAGTGTATCTTGCGTGTATTTATAAATAACAATATAATCTGCTATAATTACACAAAGGATTTTTATGAAAAAAATTATAATTTTGTTTATAACAGCACCGATATTTTTACTATCTAATATCTCCAATAAAGAGATAGCAAATATTTTTATTATAGGCTTTAATGGAGACAATGTTCAAAAGGTAGGGCTCTGTAATAGAGGGCTTGGTGGTGTAATTATATTTAAAAAGAGCCCAACTGGAAAATCATATAAAAATTTTTATGACAAAAGTACTCTTAAAAAATTAACTAAAAATTTAAAAAATTGTATCGATAGACCACTTATTGCAGTAGATCAAGAGGGTGGATTAGTACAAAGAGTAAACTTTGGCACTAAATATCCAAAAGCTAGTATAGTAGCAAAAAAAGGTTTACTATATGCAAAAAAAGTATATAGTAAGATGGCACAAGAGTTAAGTAGTGTAGGTATTAATTTAAACTTTGCACCAGTAGCAGATTTAGCAATTAATCCTAAAAATAGAGTAATTGTAAGATTTGGCAGAAGTTATGGTGCTAAAGCTAGAAATGTAATACCTTATAATGGAGCTTTTATTGACTCTATGCACAATTATGGTATTGCAACATCTCTAAAGCATTTTCCTGGGCATGGCTCTTCATTTGGAGATACACATAAAGGTTTTGTAGATGTAACTTCACTATGGAAGAGCAAAGAGCTAGAACCATATAGAGCTTTAAAAAATAGTACAGATACTGTTATGGTAGCTCATATTTTTCATAGATCTTATGATAAAAAATATCCAGCTTCGCTATCTAGAAATATAGTAACTAGGCTACTAAAAAATAAAATTGGTTTTAGTGGTGTAGTTGTTACAGATGATCTTCAGATGGGTGCTATAAAAAAGCACTACAGCCTTAAAGATACAATTGCTTTAGCAATTAATGCAGGAGATGATATGCTACTATTTGCAAATCAACTAAGTCCAAGAGGTAGTGTTAGTATAGATAAGCTAGTTAAAATTACAAGAGAGTTAATTAATGAAGGTAGAGTAAAAGAATCTACAATTAAAAGAGCAAATAGTAGAATTAATAGATTAAAAAATAGGTTATACTAATGAAAATAGCTGCAGTAGATATTGGTTTAAAAAGAATTGGTGTTGCATTTTGTTTTGATAACTCTACCGTTATACCACAGAATGCAATTATTAGAAGAGGTAGAAAGCAAGCTGCAAATGATTTAACTAATCTAATAAAAGAGTGGCAAATAGATAGACTAATAGTAGGATTACCAAAAGGGTACGATAATGAAGATGAGATGGATCGTAGAATTAGGCATTTTATATCACTACTAGATATCGATATCGATATAGTATATATAGATGAGTCATATACAAGTTTTGAAGCAAAAGAGCAGATAAAAGGGATTATAAAACAAAAAAGAGATGGTAGAATCGACTCTATATCTGCAAAAATTATACTAGAGAGATGGCTAGTATCTTTTAATACCATTTAACATATAAATTGGTGCAACGCCTTGCACTCTATATGTAATAAATATTTATCTTAAATTAAGCAAAAAAGTATTAAAATATAAGCAGTTTTTTTAAAAACAAAACAAGTAGTTACCATACAAAGAGAGCCACAGTAGGTTGGGTTTGCAACTGGCTAAAATGGATTCTCTTTAGAGCGTAGGGTTTGGTTTAAAAGGCAGACTTTTTGTAGTTGTGGAGTGTTTGTAACGAGGGCTTGTAGGGATACAGGTAAGTAAGTGCAGATACTCTTGCGACTGATAAAAGTTAAGTTATTTCAAGGTTGAGGCTTTGAAGAAAATTTAGTTTTTTGGCATGCAAAGATAGCCTTCTAAACCCTTAGTTTTGGGTGTATGCTCTGGTGAAAAGATTTTAGTTTTTGATATTTAAAAGGGTAAATTATGAAAAAGTGAAAAACTTTTATGTTTTTAAATGTTAAAAGAGTTATAAATGTTACTGCTCTCTCTTTTTTATTGGAAACCTCTATATCTTATGCAAAAGATAAGGCTTCTCAAAATAGTTTAACAGATAAACAAATTGCTGAATTAATGAATAATGCAGAGGTTAAAGAGAAATTTATCAATGATTTAATTAAAGAGATAACTAGTAATTATTCACTTTCTGATATTGAGGAAGATGAAAAAGAAGAATGTAATACCTTATTCCTTCGTTCCCACTTTCCAAGTGGGAATGCATACCACTAAGCCCAAACAAGATAAAAGATAACTACCATAAATAAATCTATAAAAAAAATAAAAAAATAAGCTATAATACCACTATGGGTAGAAGTAGATATAAAATATATGAACCAACACATCCTCACTTTGTAACTTGCACGATATTACATTGGCTACCAATATTTACAAATAAAAAGAGTGTAGATATTGTTATTGATTCTTTAAAATTTTTACAACAAAGAGATAACTTAAAAATATACTCTTATGTAATTTTAGAAAACCATATACATATGATACTAAAAAGCAATGACCTACCAAAAACAATACACTCTTTTAAAAGATATACAGCCAGAGAGATTATAAAATTGTTACAACAAGAGAGTGCAAAAACTCTGTTAGAGCAGTTTAAATTTTATAAAAAAGCTCATAAAAAAGATAGAGAGCATCAAATATGGCAAGAGGGGTATCAAGTAAAACTTATACAAACAGATAAGATGATGATATAACTAATTAACTATATAGATCAAAACCCAGTCAAAAGAGGATTTGTAGATAGAGCTGAACACTGGAGATATAGCAGTGCAAGAGATTATATGGGAAGTAGTGGGTTAATTGAGATTGAGAAGTTTTTTTGAATTTTAATCTTATGCATTCCCACTTGAAAAGTGGGAACTAAAAAACTAAAAAAACTGATGTAATTTGTTGAACATTACAATTTCTCAAACAACTCTTTATATGCTCTTTTTCTTAAAGTTTTTATGCTTTTTCCACTTAAATTTACCTCTAAAACATCATCTACATATAGTTTAAAAAAGGCTTTGCCATCTTGGTTTTCACCAAAAGAGTCTCTTACGGTTTTGTTGTAGAGTTTGGTGAGGGTGGTTACTATATCTTTGAAGTTTATCTCTATATTTGTTGGGTTGTTTATACTGCTTTGGTAGTGCAAAAAGAGCTTTTGAAGAAGCTTTTTAAAAAGTGCTTTGTCTATATCATAAAAGAGTGCAAAAAATCCATACCCAAAATCTTTGGCACTATTTTGGTTGGTAACATTGCAAAGTTTAAGTGCTTGCAAAGCTCTTTAAAAAAGATATTTGAGTTAAAATACTCTAAAAACTCTTTTATCTCCAAAGTATAGAGTGCTTTGCCTATGAGCTTTTGATACTCAAGATACTTTTTATTGCTAGATAGCTTGTTAAACTCTGATTTATGTTTTGCTATAAGCTTATGTGTCTCTTGAAGTGGTATATGATATATTTTTTTTGCCATTGTTAGCCTTTGGAGCGACCGACGAGAATCGAACTCTCGTAACTGGATTGGAAGTCCAATCTGGGGTTGAAGCCCAGCACGCAGCCATTATGTCACGGTCGCATATTTTTGTAATTATAGTAAATTTTATTTTAGAAGTAGCAAATTTTAATGCCTCTAAGATTATTATCTTCTCTTGCTCTTTAAAATTTTGATCTATTTACTTAAGTGAGGTACTAG
>CAMZLH010000013.1 GCA_947311565.1 uncultured Nitratifractor sp. | reverse complement strand
TAAAAGCTAAAAGCTAAATGCTTAAAGCTTTTTAAATTGGTTATGCTATTTCGGGAATTCTAATAGATTGTCCTGGATATATTTTATCTGCATCTTTAATAACTTCTAAGTTTGCTTCTACAATTACTGGATATTTACTACCATCGCTATAGAAGTTCTCAGAGATTGCCCATAGTGTATCACCTTTTTCAATTGTGTAGAATCTTGGTTCTGCTATATCTCTTTCATTACTAGCTTCTACAATTTCAGCAGTTACTAGTTGGTCAGCGTCTACACTCTCTACACCCTCTACATTTCCTGCAATTAAGATAACTTTCTCTCTAGTTGCATTATCAGATGCTAAACCAGCTAGTGTTACTAGACCATCTTCTACATTTACAACTAACCCTTGAACTGGCTCGTTATCGAAGCTACTTTCGATCTCATTCTTGATAGCCTCATCATCGTTACCATTACCTAAAAGCTTAGAACCTGCATCTTTAAAAAAACTAAATATACCCATTTTTTCTCCTTGAAATTTTAATATATGTAATTATAGCACAAAAATATGTATTAATAGTAAAACTATTTCAAAATTCTAGGTAGTGTAATTCCCTCTTGGGATTGATACTTTCCTTTTCTATCTGCATAGGTTGTTTCACACTGTTCATCTCCTTCTAAAAAGAGAACTTGTGCAATACCTTCGTTTGCATATATTTTAGCTGGTAGTGGAGTAGTATTACTAATCTCAATAGTAATGTGTCCCTCGAAACCTGGTTCAAAAGGTGTAACATTTACAATAATGCCACACCTTGCATATGTACTTTTGCCAAGGCATATTGCTAATACATTAGATGGCATTTTAAAGTACTCTATAGTTCTAGCTAATGCAAAAGAGTTTGGTGGTACAATACAGATATCACCTTTAAAGTCGACAACATTATTTTGATTAAAATCTTTTGGGTCAACTACCTCTGCATTTATGTTTGTAAATATTTTAAACTCATCACTTACACGAATATCGTAGCCATAACTGCTAAGCCCATAACTAACTACACCTTGCCCAACTAAACCCTCGCAGTATGGGGTAATCATACCCTTTTGCGACATCTCCCTTATCCATTTATCTGATTTTAAACCCATCGTTTTAGATTTCCTTATAAAATTTATGGTATTATATCCAAAATATTTTACTTTATTAATAGAGTAGCAAAAGAGGATAAATTATGAACTTAGAAGAGATTAAAGAGTTAATTCGAGTTTTTGGTAGAAGTAAGCTAGGTAAACTTAAAGTTAAAGATGGTGAGTTTGAAGTATCTATGGCAAAAGAGGGTTCAGAAGTAGCAGTTTCAACAGCTACTGTTGTACAACCTGCCACGCCAGTTGCAACACCAGCAGTGACAGCTCAGGTAGCAGAGAGTGCAGTAAAAGTAGAAGAGCAGGGAGGAGATTTTATAACCTCTCCAATGGTTGGAACATTCTATACTGCTCCATCTCCAGACTCTCCTGCCTTTGCAAGTGCTGGTGATACTATCAAGAAGGGTCAGACTCTATGTATTTTAGAAGCTATGAAGATTATGAATGAGTATGAGGCAGAGTTTGATTGTAAAATAGTAGAGGTTTTAGTTCAAGATGGTGAGCCTGTAGAGTATGATATGCCACTATTTAAAGTAGAGAAGCTTTAATATGGCAAAAGAGATAAAGAGAATTTTAGTTGCTAATAGGGGTGAGATAGCTTTAAGAGCAATTAGAACTATTAAAGAGATGGGTAAAGAGGCTGTTGTTGTTTACTCTAAAGGTGATAAAGATGCCTCTTACTTAAAGTTTGCAGATGCTGCAGTTTGTATTGGTGGGATAAAGAGTAGCGATAGTTATCTTAGTATTCCCGCAGTTATTTCAGCTGCAGAGATAAGTGATTGTGATGCAATTTTTCCTGGATATGGTTTTTTAAGTGAGAATCAGAGTTTTGTAGAGATTTGTGGGCATCATGGTATTAAGTTTATTGGTCCATCGGTAGAGCTTATGGAGATGATGGCAGATAAATCAAAAGCTAAGCAGGTTATGGCAGAAGCTGGTGTTCCTACAATTCCTGGTAGTGATGGTGCAGTTGCTACACCAGAGGTAGCTAAAGAGATGGCTAAAGATGTTGGTTATCCACTTATATTAAAAGCTGCTGCTGGCGGTGGCGGTAGAGGTATGCGTATAGTAACAGATGAGAGCTATATAGAGAATGCCTTTTTAGCTTGCGAAGCTGAAGCAGTTAATGCATTTAGTGATGGTACGCTATATATGGAGAAGTTTATAGAAGCACCACGCCATGTTGAGGTACAAGTTTTAGGTGATAGCCATGGTAATGCTATTCATGTAGGTGAGAGAGATTGCTCTATGCAAAGACGCCATCAAAAGCTTATAGAGGAGTCTCCAGCAGTAGTATTAGATGATGCTAGACGAACTGAGCTACATGAAGCTGCAGTTCGTGCAACTAAATTTTTAAAGTATGAAGGTGCAGGTACATTTGAGTTTTTAGTAGATAAACATAATAATTTTTACTTTATGGAGATGAATACAAGACTTCAAGTAGAGCACTGTGTTAGCGAGATGGTAAGTGGTTTAGATATTATTAAGCTAATGATTGAAATAGCAGAGGGTAAAGAGCTACCAAGCCAAGATGAGATAACTCTAAAAGGGCACGCTATAGAGTGTAGAATTACAGCAGAAGACTCTGTTACTTTCTTACCAAGTCCTGGAAAAATACAAAAATGGATAGCACCTGGTGGCAAAGATGTTCGTATTGATACACATGCGCACTGTAACTATGTTATTCCAACTCATTATGACTCTATGATAGGAAAGCTTATTATCTGGGGAGAAGACAGAGACGCAGCAATTGCAAAGATGCAAAGAGCTTTAGATGAGTTTGAAGTAGGTGGTGTTAGAACGACTATTGAGTTTCATAGAAAGATGATGAGAAATCCAGACTTTAAGAGTAACAATTTTGATACAAAATATTTAGAAGACTACAAGGGGTAACTCTACCCCAATTTCATAAGAGGTAAAATATGATAATTACAAGATTTGCGCCAAGTCCTACTGGCTATTTACATATTGGTGGGCTTAGAACAGCTCTGTATAGTTGGCTTTGGGCAAGAAAAAATAGTGGAAAATTTCTTTTAAGAATAGAAGATACAGATTTAAGTAGAAACTCTGATGAAGCTTTAGAAGCAATTTTAAAGGCATTTAATTGGGTGGGTCTAGATCATGATGGAGAGGTTTTATACCAATCTAAAAGATTTGATATATATAAAAGTTATATTCAAAAATTATTAGATGAGGGTAAAGCATATAAGTGCTATATGAGTAAAGATGAGCTAGATGATCTTAGAGCTTCGCAAGAAGCCAAAGGTGAGCGACCAAGATATGATGGTAGATATAGAGATTTTAGTGGTACTCCTCCTGAAGGTGTAAATCCAGTTATCAGAATAAAGGCGCAACAAGATGGATTTATAGAGTTTGAAGATGGCATTAAGGGTAAAATAAAAATAGCAGCAAGTGAGGTTGATGATTTTATTATTGCAAGAAGTGATGGCACACCAACATATAATTTTGTAGTTGCAATTGATGATTATGAGATGGGCTTAACAGATGTTATTCGTGGAGATGATCATCTCTATAATACTCCAAAACAGATTGTAGTTTATGAGGCTCTTGGGTTTAAGTTACCAAAATTTTACCATGTAGCTATGATTAATAATGAGAAGGGTAAAAAGCTTAGTAAAAGAGATGGTGCTGCTGATGCTATGGATTATAAGAGAAATGGCTATCTCCCAGAGGCATTAATAAATTTTTTGGTTAGACTTGGCTGGAGCCATGGAGATCAAGAGATATTTAGTATAGAAGAGTTGATAGAACTTTTTGATCCATCTAATATTGGTAAGAGTGCATCTAGCTATAATTTAGATAAACTACTTTGGTTAAATGCACACTATATTAAAAATAGCAGTAATGATAAATTATTAGCACTTTTGAAAGATTTTGGTATAGATAGTGACAATAGCGATA
Organism: uncultured Nitratifractor sp.; assembly: GCA_947311565.1. GTDB lineage: Bacteria > Campylobacterota > Campylobacteria > Campylobacterales > Sulfurovaceae > JAADEQ01. Next base: position 29,932 of record CAMZLH010000013.1, on the reverse strand, counting down.
TAATGTTAGATATTATAGATATAACTAAAGATAGAGCTAAGACTTTAGTAGATTTAGCAAATGAGATTAACTTTATAGTAAAAGCTCCAACTTCTTACGATGAGAAAGCTCTTAAAAAAGCCTTTAAAGGTGATGCTGTAGAGATTTTAGATGACTTTGTAGCAAATCTAGAGTTAGATAAACCTACAAATAAAGAGGCATATCATAAATCTATGGAGAGTATAATAGAGTCTAAAGAGATAGGATTTGGAAAGCTTGGTCAGCCACTTAGAGTTGCTTTACTTGGTGCAATGAGAGGTCCAGGTATGGATAGTGTAATGGATATACTTGGAGTTGATGAGATTAAAAGTAGAGTAGAGAGTATTAAGAGTTTTCTAAAAAGGTAGGTTTTAATGTGTGGAATTGTAGGCTATGTTGGTAAGAAAGAGAAAAAAGAGATTCTAGTAGATGGATTAAGAGAGCTAGAGTATAGAGGATACGATAGTGCAGGAATTGCTATTATAGATAGTAGAGGACTCCATAGCTACAAAGCCGTTGGAAAGCTAGTTAACTTAGAAGAGAAGAGCAAAGAGTTTAGTTCAAAAGAGTTTGGAGTTGCAATTGGCCATACAAGATGGGCAACCCATGGTAAACCAAATGAGTTAAATGCTCATCCACATTTAGGCAAGAACTCTTTTGTCGTACATAATGGTATTATAGAGAACTATACAATCTTAAAAGATGAGTTAAAATTAGAAGGCTTTGAGTTTTTAAGTCAAACTGATACAGAAGTTATAGTTCATCTATTTGAAAAAAACACTATTAATAGTTTAAATAAATTTGAAGCCTTTAAGAGTACAATTTCGCTTTTAGAGGGTGCTTATGCTACTCTTTTAATTACAAATGATGAGCCTGATAGTATATTTTTTGCTAAAAATGGTTCACCCATGCTTATTGGTTTTAATGGAGATGATATCTACTTTGCTTCATCAGATACTGCAATTATTGGTAAAGCTACAAGTGTCTATTATCTTGAAGATGGAGAGTATGGATATGCTAAAGATGGTAAAGTTACTCTATTTAATTCAGATGGAGAGCAAGAGTTTAGAACAAAACCATTAAGTAGCAATAAACTCTCTGCACAAAAAGATGGATATAGATTCTTTATGGAGAAAGAGATTTATGAACAAGCATCTGTAGTTAGTGATACAATGATGGGCAGAGTATTAGATGAAACTATAAAGTTTGAAGAGATAGATGATAATTTTTTTAATGATATAAATTGTATTAAAATATGTGCTTGTGGTACTAGCTATCATAGTGCATTAGTAAGTAGCTATCTATTTGAGAGAGTTGCTAAGATTAGATGCGAAGTAGAGATAGCAAGTGAGTTTAGATATAAAGAGCCTCTTTTAACTAAAGATACACTATTTATTACAATTTCACAAAGTGGAGAGACAGCAGATACTTTAGAGGCTCTAAAGATGGCAAAAAAAGCTGGGCTTAAGAGTTTAGCTATATGTAATGTTGATAACTCATCTATAGTTAGGGAGAGTGATATCTCTTTATTAACTAGAGCAGGTGTTGAAAAAGGAGTTGCAAGTACAAAAGCTTTTGCTACACAAACTCTTCTTTTATGGATGCTAGTACTTTATACAGCAGAGAGAAAAGATACTATATCAAAAGATAGTTTAAAAGATGAGATAGAGGCTTTAAGAAAGTGCTCAAATGCACTAAAGGTAGATAATTGGCTACATGATAAAATTCATAGATTATCTAAAAGGTATCTCCATGGACATGGGTTTTTCTTTATAGGTAGAGATATATTTTTCCCACTAGCGCTAGAGGGAGCATTAAAATTAAAAGAGATTAGTTACCTACATGCAGAAGGGTATCCAGCAGGAGAGATGAAGCATGGACCAATTGCCTTAGCTGATAGTGAGCTATTTACTGTTGCACTAATGCCTAAGAATCTTTTATTTGATAAAATAAAATCTAATGTAGAGGAGTTAAGTGCTAGAGATACAACTATACTAGCTATTTCACCAGAAGAGTTTGAACTAGCAGATGATTATATTAAGACACGCTGTAGTTCACATGTAATGTTAGAGTTTTTTGAGATGATGGTCGTTACACAACTTTTGGCATTAGAGATATCAATAAGATTAGGAAATGATGTAGATATGCCAAGAAATTTAGCTAAATCTGTTACTGTAGAGTAGCTTTATTTTACATAATTTGTATATACCGCACTCCTTAATATTGGGAGCGCTATTAATTTTGGTAATGTCATTGAACAAGAGTTACTCTTGTTCAATGGTTTAAAAGTGGTAACTAACGCCAGCATTTACCATATCTACAGTAATATTTTTATTACCAGTTTTCTTTAAAGGTCTTAGATACTCTACGTATAGACCCACTCCATCTCGTTGCCCATCTACTTTTTTATTTACAGTGTATTCAGCACCAGCACCCCATGCAAACCCTTTTTGAGATGCATTAAGTCTATTACAATCAGTAATTCCATAACCTAATAGTGCATATAAATCTAGATTTTCACTAACTGCAAATACAGGCTTAAGATAAGCACCATAGTGTTTTAATTTAGAGTTTTTATCTCCCCATGGAGTGTAGATATATTTTGCTTCTACTGCTAAAAATTTGTTAATAAAATAACCAGCTTTTAGATTATAACCATATGTTTTAGCACTACTAACTCTACTTGTGCTGCCATCTGAAAATTTAACATCTGTAGAGCATTGACATTTACTGCTTGTGTATGTTAATCCTCCACCTAAATATAGTCCAAGAGGTATGTTTACAACAGGTACAGGTATTGGATCTGAAAGTGGCTCGATAACATTTTTACCTGCATGAACAGATGCTGTTAAAATCACTACGGAAGCAATTGCTAATCTTAAATTTTTCATATTTAATCCTTGTTTCGTTTTTCTATTAAACTATTTTAACAATATAAGATTAAATAAAACTTAAGAAATGAATAAGATATTAGGTATAATGGATATATTTACCTAGAATTGAATCTAGGTAAAGTGTTTAAGTAAAGCTATGTCGATCTCTAGAAGTGATAAGCTACACCACTAGTAAATACATTAGTTTTTATATTTCTATCTCCACTCTTTTTAAGTGGTCTTGAGTATTCAGCATAAACACCCCAACCATTACTAGTACCTTGCTCTTTTTTACTAAGTTGATACTCAGCACCAAGACCCCATGCAAAACCTTTTTGACTCTCACTAAGTGTTTCACAATCTGTTTTACCATAACCTAGTAGACCATAAACATCTATATTATCAGTAACAGCTGCCATTGGCTTTAGGTATAGACCATAGTGTTTAAGAGTTTTATCTTTATCTCCCCATGGAGTGTAAAGATATCTACCCTCAATACCAACATATTCACTAAAATCGTAACCAGCTCTTAAGTTAATTCCATAACTCTTACCAGTATTAACTCTACTTGTAGTTCCATCTGAAAATCTAACAGAGTTATCACATTGGCATTCACTTTTTGCATATGTTAAGCCTCCACCAATATACAGACCTAAAGGTGGTAGTGTCTCTTGCGCTGGTTTTTCTGGTACTGGCAGTGAAGGAATGTATGCAGGAGCTACATTCTTACCAGCAAATAGTGTACTACTTAGAGCAGTAGCTGTAATTAATGAAAAAAATACCTTTTTCATGATTAAACCTTTCCTTGTTTGCATTAAATTTATGCTATAATAACTGGTGTCTTTTATTTTAAATTTTAGACACAACTCCATTTTTATAAGCCCTTCCCAGAGGTCATGTGAGGAGAGTCGCTAAACTAACTCCTCACATTTTTTAATATGGGAATACCATATTGTATAATATTAAACTTTGATTAGAGCTTAAATTACTTTATAATTTATAAAATTAGATAATAAAGTTACACAGATTTTCTGCATTTTAACCACTTATTAAGATATAAACATTATATGAAGTTACTATTATAGATATTTTTGTTAAAGAGTTTGTTACTTAGTGAGGTAATAATTTATTCTATACTTTTATAGCTAAGGGCATTTCTAATTAATAATCTAGCTTTAATGCAAACTGACCCTTATAGAAAATTAGATATAATCTTACGATTTTTATATTAAGGAATATACTATGCATCTATTTACTCCTGGTCCAACACCTGTCCCTGAAGCTATCAGGGTAGCGATGTCTGCACCTACGCTTCACCATAGAACTCCAGAGTTTGAAGCAATATTTAAAGAAGCAAGAGAGAGACTACTTAAACTTTTTGGTATGAAAGAGGCAATCATGATTGCTAGCTCTGGCACTGGTGCTATGGAGGCTTCGGTTATTAACATCTGTAAAAAGAAAATTTTAACTGTTAATTCTGGTAAATTTGGAGAGAGATTCGGAAAGATTGCTAAAGCATATGGAAAAGAGCTTGTAGAGCTAAAATATGAGTGGAATATGCCTGTATCTGTTGAAGATATTAAAGAGGCACTGTGTAATAATAGTGATATAGATACAATTGCAATACAAGTATGCGAGAGTGCAGGTGGTTTGAGACATCCCGTAGAAGAGATAGCAAAAGTTGTTAAAGAGTTTAATAAAGATATTGCAATAATTGCAGATGGTATTACAGCAGTTGGTGTTGAGCCAATAGATACAAGATATATAGATATATTGATATCTGGTAGTCAAAAAGCTCTTATGTTACCACCAGGTCTTGCAATGCTTGGTTTAAGTGAATATGCTATAGAGCGTATTGGAAGTGGTAGCGGCTACTACCTAAATTTAGCTAGTGAAATTGCAAAGCAGCAAAAAAATACAACAGCATATACTGCCGCAACTACTTTGATAATTGGTTTAAATAAGATATTTGATTTGATAGAAAATAGTGGAGGGTTAGATACTCTTTATAGTATAACAGAAGCTAGGTCAAAAGCACTTATTAAAGCATTAGAGTCGATAGATTTAAAAATTTATCCAAACTCTCCAGCTTTAGCTATGGCAACAGTAATAGATAAAGATAGTGAAAATATTAGAAAACTTTTAAAGAGTAAGTATAGAGTAAATATTGCAGGTGGTCAAGACCATCTTAAGGGTAAGATTTTTAGAGTAAATAATATGGGCTTAATTAAAACTAGTGATATGTTGTGGGTAGTTGACTCTATAGAGAGTGCGTTAAGTGAACTTGGAAGATTAGAGTATAGTGGAGTTGCTGCTAAAACTTTTAGTGAAGTATTTAAGTTGGAGAGTAAATGATTTTAGAGCATGAGATACCAAGTGGAAGCAAGCTCTACTTTGGAAAAAGCGCTAAGATAAAGAGAGAGATAGAGTCTATTAGTGCTAAAAAGCTAGATAGTTTTGGGTTTAATGAGATATCTACACCACTATTTTCATACCATCAGCAAGATGGTTTTATAGATAGAAGAGTTCTAATTAGAGTAAATGATACTAATAATAGCGAAGTTAGTCTAAGAGCAGACTCTACTGTAGATGTTGTAAGAATTGCAACAAATAGGTTAGCTAGAAGTGAAGATATAAAAAAGTGGTTTTATATACAACCTATATTCTCATTTCCAACACAAGAGCAGAACCAAATTGGTGCAGAGATATTAGATGGAACATTAAGTGAAATTGCAAATATCTCTTTAGAGTTACTAAAAGAGATGAGAGTCGATTTTAAATTTCAAGTAGCTAATATGGCACTTGCAAATAGATTAATTAATAGCTATAGTATAGAGTTAGAAGATATTACAGCTGTTAAAATAGAGAGACTCTTAAGCTATGGCTATAGTTGGATGGAGAGTTTAGTTAATATCTCAACTGTAGAGGATTTAGAGGATTTAACTATATATCCAGATAATATAAGATTGGAGTTGTTGAAAATTTTAGATATTGCAAAAGATATAGATAGTAAAAATTGTATAGTTTCACCACTATACTATGCACCAATGCACTACTATAACTCTTTAATATTTAGAGCTTTTGATGGGCAGAGTCTATATTTAACAGGTGGTGAATATAATATAAAAGGCGTAAATGGTGCTGGTTTTGCAATATATACCGACACAGTTATAGCTAAAATGATGCAAAGGGATTAGATGCAAAAAGCAGATTTAATAGTAGGGTTACAATGGGGTGATGAGGGTAAAGGCAAGATAGTAGATAATTTGGCACAAAATTATGATTATGTATGTCGTTTTGCTGGTGGACATAATGCTGGGCACACAATAGTAGTAGATGGGACAAAGTATGCACTGCATCTTGTACCATCAGGTATATTAAATCCTAAAGCTATAAATATAGTAGGGAATGGTGTAGTACTCTCTCCAGAGAGTTTTATTAAAGAGTTAGAGCAGTTTGAAAATATTGTGGGTAGAGTATATATTTCAGATAAAGCTCATCTTTTGTTGCCATATCATGCACTAATTGACCAAGCAAGAGAGAGATTAAAGGGTGATAAGGCAATAGGCACAACAGGTAAAGGTATTGGACCAGCATATGGCGATAAGATTACTAGAGTAGGGCATAGGGTAGGTGAGTTACTAGAGCCACAAAAATTAGTAGATAGTATAATGAGCTACTTTGCAATAAATAAACCAATTTTTGATGCAATGGGTGTTGAGCAGCCAAATAGAGATGAGCTAACAAAAGATATTCTATTTTATAAGCAAGAGTTAGAACTACTAATTACAGATACAACTCTAAAAGTATGGGAGGCACTAGATAGTAATAAACAGGTACTTTTAGAGGGTGCACAAGGTACAATGTTAGATATTGACCATGGAACATATCCGTATGTTACAAGTTCAACAACAGTAAGTTCGGGCGCTTGTAGTGGACTAGGTTTGTCGCCACATACAATTGGAGAGGTGATAGGAATTGCAAAAGCATACTGTACAAGAGTTGGTAATGGTCCATTCCCGAGTGAAGATTTAGGTAGAGAGGGCGAGTATTTAAGAGAGAAGGGACACGAGTTTGGTACAACTACAGGACGCCCAAGAAGATGTGGTTGGTTTGATGCAGTAGCGATGAAGCATGCAGTAAGATTAAATGGGGTTACAAATATATCTTTAATGAAATTAGATGTATTAGATGGCTTAGAGACAATTAAAGTTTGTATAGGGTACAATATAGATGGAAAAGTTGTAGATTATGTACCATATACACTAGATGGTGTTGAACCAATCTACAAAGAGCTTAAAGGTTGGAGTAAAACAGAGGGTGTAAGAGAGTTTGACTCTCTTCCTCAAGAGGCGCAAGATTACATTTTAGAATTAGAGAGACTTTGTGGCTCAAAAATAGGTATAATATCTACATCACCAGACAGAGAAGATACAATAATTAGAGATTAAAAGGAGTCGATATGAGATTAAAGCCAAAACAGAGTCCTTTAGTTGCTGGTAAGATAGCAGTGGATTTAATAAATGCCCCATTTGTAAAGTTACTAAAAGGGAAAGATGCAGTTGTTGAGGCAACGGCTAAAATTATAGAAGTAAATCTAAAAGTAGAGAGTGAACTAGATGCAAAAGTTCGAGATCTTATAGATGAAAACTATGATGAGATAGAGATTCAAAGAGCTGATGAGAGACAACTATTCTTTATGATTAAAAAAAGACTTGCACCAGAGCATGGCGTAATTATGAATTATGATGATAGATATACAGATTTGTCTAGTAAAATTTTAGATGAACTATATGAAGAGTATCTTATAGAGTATGATGTAAGTGATAACCAAGTAAAGAATGTAATTTTTAAAGCTTTTAAAGATTACATAAAAGCTTACGAAGAGATTGATGATTTAATCTATGATAGAATTAGAAAGATGGAGAGAGAGATACAGCCAGGAAGTAGCGAGTATGAAATAGTATATGAGAGACTGTTTACAGAAGAGTTAAGTCGTCGTGGTATGCTTTAAGTTGCATAAAAAAGGATATAAATGAGTAGTGTTTGGTTATATTTTGCAAATGGGTTATTTGTAGAGGCTAAAAGTTTTGGTGCTAAGGGAACTTCTATTGGAGAGGTAGTATTTAATACATCTTTAAGTGGATATCAGGAGATTATTACTGACCCAAGCTATGCTGGGCAGTTTATTACATTTACAATGCCAGAGATTGGAAATGTAGGGGTAAATAGTGAAGATTATGAGAGTAGTAAAGCTCACTGTAAAGGTGTAATTGTTAGAAATTATCAGAGTAGATACTCAAATTTTAGAGCCGAAGAGTCTTTAGATGAACTTTTGAAAAAGTATAATATCTTAGGTATTACAGATATTGACACAAGATACTTAACAAAAATGTTAAGAGATGAAGGTGCTATGGAGATGGTAGCATCTACAGAGATTAGTGATAAAAATGAATTAAAAAAGATTTTAGATAGTTCTGCGACTATTGCTGAGATTAACTATATTGACGAGGTTGGAACTAAAGATATCTATACTCATAAACAGGGTAAATATGATGCTGTTAATTTTTGCTATACAACTCCAAAAATTGATAAAAAAATTATAGCATATGATTTTGGTATCAAAAGAAATATTTTAAATGAATTAGTAACTGCTGGCTTAGAGGTAGAGGTTGTTCCAGCAAATACACCTGATAGTTATGTAGTAGATAAATTTAATAGTGGTGAAATAGGTGGAGTATTTTTATCTAATGGACCAGGTGACCCACTTGTTTTAGCTGAACAAAAAGAGATTGTTAAAGGTTTAATAGAGGCTAAAATACCAATGTTTGGAATTTGTCTTGGGCATCAGATGTTATCTATTGCACATGGTTTTGATACATTCAAATTAAAGTTTGGACACCATGGTGGTAATCATCCTGTTCAAGATAGTAGCGGTAAAGTTGAGATAACAGCTCAAAATCATAACTATAATGTTCCAGATAATATTAGAGAGGTTTCAAAGGTAACACATACTAACCTTTTTGATAATACGATAGAGGGTTTAGAGTACAATTGTGGTAATATTTTATCTGTTCAACACCATCCAGAGGCATCTCCTGGACCTCATGAGAGTGCATATATATTTAAAAAATTTGCAAATAAGGTAAAAAATTAATGAAGTTGGCAATAGTTTTTGGTGGTTCAAGTTATGAACACGAAATTAGTATAGTAAGTGCAATTACATTAAAGAGTGTAATAAAAAGTCATAAATTAGAGTTTATCTTTATAGATAACAAGAGAGATTTTTATTTAGTAGATAGTAAAGATATGAAATCTAACTATTTTAGCTCTAAAGAGTACTTAAAGAGTGCAAAAAAATTATCTATTGTTAAGGGTGGTTTTGAGGCAAAAGGGTTACTAAAAGCTAAAAGTTTAGATTTTGATGTAGCATTAAATTTAATTCATGGAAGAGATGGCGAAGATGGCAAAGTTACATCTTTATTAGAATTTTTCAATATAAAATATATTGGTCCAAGAGTAGAAGCGAGTATTTTAAGCTTTAATAAGCTTTATACAAAACTTTTAGCAAATAGTCTTGGTGTAAAAACTATAGATTATAAACTCTTATCTAAAGATGATAGCAGAGATTTAGATATTGAGTATCCAGTTATAATTAAACCGTTAAGACTTGGTAGCTCAATTGGTGTATCTATTGTGAAATCTGCTGATGAGTTAGAGTATGCATTAGATGTTGCTTTTGAATTTGATAATGAAGTTTTAATAGAACCATTTATTGATGGAATTAAAGAGTATAACTTAGCAGGTGCACATAGTAAAGATTGGAATCTATCTATAATAGAAGAGCCTCAAAAAGAGGAGTATTTAGACTTTGATAAAAAGTATTTAGACTTTGCAAGAGATGAGCGAGTAAGCGAAGCTAATATAAGCGATGAGTTAAAAGAGAAAATTAAAAATAGCTTTAAGAAGATATATAAACCACTATTTAATGGTGCTATAATAAGATGTGATTTCTTTGTTGTAGATAATGAAGTCTATCTAAATGAGATAAATCCAATACCAGGTTCTCTTGCAAATTACCTATTTGAAAATTTTGATAATTTGTTAAATATTGTTGCTACAAATCTACCCACTCAAAAAGATATAAAAATAGACTATCTTTATATAAATAGTATTCAAAAAGCTAAAGGAAAAGCTTAGTTTTCCTTTGACTTTTTTTATACACTATTCTTTACCCCCTTTAAATGGATTTATTTTAGTAAAAAATAAGTTTCTGCCATAATTACTTAAAGTAAACTTATAAATAAAAACTAAAAAATAAATATGTTTTTTAAGTTTTATTATAGAAAATATTGCATATAATCAGAGTGTTACTGTTACTTTGTAACTAAATTTTTAATTTTAGGAGGGCTAAATGCAGTCTAACGCGTCTTTAGAGTATGATTATACTGTTGCTAAGTGGTTTACTTGGACAGCTGTAATCTTTGGTATTGTTGGAATGACAATAGGTGTGCTAATAGCATCACAACTTGCATTTCCAGATTTAAACTACCTACTTGGTGAGTATGGAACATTTTCTAGACTTAGACCACTACATACAAATGTTGTTATTTATGGTTTTACACTAAGTGGTGTATGGGCATCGTTTTACTACTCTGCACCAAGAGTATTAAAAGTTTCTATGGGAGAGAGTAAAGTAGTTAATGGTATTGGTAAACTCCACTTTTTCTTATACTTAATTGCAGCAGCATCTATGGTACTTTCACTTGGTATGGGTATTACTGCAAATAAAGAGTATGCACAAATGGAGTGGCCATTAGATATCTTAATAGTAGTTATTTGGGTACTTTGGGGTGTTGCAATGTTTGGTCTTATTGGACTAAGAAGAGAAAAAACACTATATATATCTTTATGGTACTACATAGCTTGTTTCCTTGGTGTTGCAATGCTTTACCTATTTAACAATATGGAAGTTCCTACAATGTTATTCTCTGGTGGAGTTGGTGCTTGGTATCACTCTGTATCTATGTATGCAGGAACAAATGATGCTCTAATTCAATGGTGGTGGGGACACAATGCGGTTGCATTTGTATTTACTGTTCCTATTATTGCAATAATTTACTACTTTTTACCAAAAGAGTCTGGTCAAGCAATTTACTCTTATAAACTATCTCTTGCAGCATTCTGGGGATTAATGTTTGTTTACCTTTGGGCTGGTGCTCACCACTTAATTTGGTCAACTGTTCCAGATTGGATGCAAACTATGGGTTCTGTATTCTCTGTTGTATTAATTTTACCTTCTTGGGGAAGTGCTATCAACATGCTTCTTACAATGAAGGGTGAGTGGAATCAATTAACTGAAAATCCATTAATTAAGTTTATGGTTCTTGCATCTACATTCTATATGCTTTCAACACTAGAGGGTCCAATTCAGGCGGTTAAATCTGTGAATGCAATTGCACACTTTACAGATTGGATTCCAGGACATGTTCATGATGGTGTACTTGGTTGGGTTGCATTTATGATATTTGCTGCTCTTATGCATATGGCACCAAGAGTATTTAAAAGAGAGATTTACAGCAAATCTTTACTTGAGTCGCAATTTTGGATTCAAACAATAGGTGTTGTTTTATACTTTACATCTATGTGGATTGCAGGTATTACTCAAGGTATGATGTGGAGAGCTGTTGATGAGTATGGTAACTTGGTATATAGCTTTATCGATACAGTTTCTGTATTACACCCATACTATGCAATTAGAGCACTTGGTGGTTTACTATACCTAATTGGTGTATTTATGTTCGCTTGGAACTTCTTTAAAACTGCAACAGCAGGTAGAAGACTTGAGCAAGAGCCTAGATACAGATCACCTATGGCTTAAGGAGGAGATAATATGTTTCATTGGTTAGAAAAAAATCCGTTTTTCTTTGCGGTTGGAGTATTTGTAGTAATCGCTTACGCAGGTCTTATTGAGATTTTACCAAACTTTGTAGATAAGGCTAGACCAGTTAAAGGTCTTAAGCCTTATACTGTATTAGAGTTAGCAGGTAAAGAGGTTTATAAAAAAGATAACTGTATTGCTTGTCATTCACAGTTAATTAGACCATTTAAATCTGAAACAGACAGATATGGTCAATATTCACTAAGTGGAGAGTATGCTTATGATAGACCATTCCTTTGGGGTTCTAAAAGAACTGGTCCAGATTTACATAGAATTGGTAACTATAGAACATCTGATTGGCATGCAAACCATATGTGGAATCCAAAAGATTTAGTTCCAGATTCTATTATGCCAGCATATAAGCATCAGTTTACTAATGCTGCAGATTTAGAGACTGCATATGCAGAGGCTGTAACAGTGAAAACTGTATTTAATACACCTTATGATGATGGTATTAAGCCAGGTAAAGAGGCATATGAGGCTAGATTAAAGTCTAAAATTATACCAGAAGCTCTAAAAGTTGCTAAAGCAACAAAAAGAGAAGACTTAATTAAAGCAGTAAAGTCTGGTAAAGTTCCAGAAGTTGTTGCATTAATTGCTTATTTGAATAAGTTAAAGTAAGGTTGATATGAGTTTAGAAGAGCTACAGCAGTTACAAGTAATTATGTATACTGTAATGGCAGGTATATTAGTAGTATTACTATACAGCTATATAATATATCTCTATCGTAGTGAGAAAAAGGGTGAGAAAGATTTTGAAAAATACAGTTCTCTAGTACTAGATGATGAACTAGATAGTAAATTGTTAGATGAGAATCTTAAAGCTAGTAATGATAAAAAGGAGTAGATGATATGAATGGTATGATAGTCAAAGCTCTAGTAATGGCTGGTGTTCTAATTATTGGAACATTAGTTGTTGTTAAGCAGATGAATATTGACTTAAGTGATCCGATAAATATGATTACATTTATCGGTGCAATTGCAATTGCAGTTCTTTCTTTTGGTGTATCTGCAAAGTATATGCAACAGATGAAGACAGACACAGCAACAGGTGAGTTGGCAGAGGATAATTGGGATGGAATTGGTGAGTATAAAAATGATGTTCCATCTGGTTGGGCTTGGTCGTATGTAGGTACACTTATTTGGGCTATTTGGTATATGCTAATGGGGTATCCAGTAAATGCATATAGTCAAATTGGTACTTGGAATGAAGAGACAAAAGCTTACAATAAAGCATTTGAAGAGAAGAATAAAAATGCAGATAAAGAGACACTAAAAAATATGGGTGAGTCAATATTCTTAGTACAGTGTGCTCCTTGTCATGGTAATAGTGGTGATGGTCTTGATGGTAAGGCGCATGATTTAACAAAAAGAATGAGCAAAGAGCAAGTTTTAAGTGTTATCAATAATGGTTCACACTACTTTAAATATCCAATGGGTGCTATGCCTGCAGGTATGGCATCTGGTAAAGATGCAGAAGATATTGCAGCATATGTTGCAGGTGGTTTAAAAGGTGAAGCACCAGCTTCTTTTGCAGCTTGTACAGCTTGCCACGGTGCTGATGGTACTGGTAATGGTGGTCAAGCTCCTAACTTAAAGTATTTTGATTCAACTTTGGTTGCTCAAGTTCTTACTAATGGTAAACATGGTTCAATTGGTGAAATGCCATCATTTGTAAATAGATTTACACCAGTTCAAGATAAAGCTCTTGCAGCATATATTTCTAGCTTATCTGGTGCTGATCAAGCAGAAGCAGAAGCAAAAGAAGCTGCAATAAAAGCTACTAAAGCCGCAGAAGCAAAAGCAAAAGCAGATGCAGAAGCAAAAGCTGCAGCAGATGCAGCAGCAAAAGCGAAGGCTGATGAAGAAGCAAAAGCTGCAGCAGATGCAGAAGCGGCTGCAAAAGCAAAAGCTGACGAAGAAGCAAAAGCTGCAGCAGATGCAGAAGCGGCTGCAAAAGCATCTGCAGAAGCACCAGCTGCTAAAGTAGTTGTTGGCGATGCTGCAGCAGAAGAGAAAGCAATTGTATCTGATATTAATGGCGAGAGTGCATCTGTTAGAGCTTATATTCTTAAGGGTGTATTTTTCGAAACTGCATCTGCAAATTTAAGTGATAAGTCAAAAGCTCAGTTAGATGATATTGCTGCGGCTCTTAAAGAGCACCCAGCTGTTAAAGTTATGGTAAGAGGACATACAGATAATACTGGTAATGCAGACAAAAATAGAGCTTTATCGGCTAAAAGATCTGAATCAGTTAAGCAAGCACTTATTGCTAGAGGTGTAAATGCTAGTAATGTTCTTGTAAGTGGTATGGGTTCTGATGAGCCAATTTCAGATGATAATAAAGAGAATAGACGCGTTGATATCGCGGTTATTAAGTAAGGAGCGATTATGGCAGAAAATACAAGTAGAGGCTTGTTTAAACTAAACGGAATTACTGGTATGTTAATAGCGACAGTGTTACTATTAAGTATACTATTCTTTTTAGTCTCTCAATCAATTGTAGTTCAAAGAGATGCAGTTACAAAGCCTTATGATGGTACTAAGATAACAGGCGAAGAGGGCTTTAAAAATATTAAAGCAAGTAGCACTGATAATGCTAAGTTTGATGTAAGTAAACTATAAGGAGTACAGAATGCTTAAATTAATAACACTACTAATAGTTATAGCAGCGGCTATTACAGCTTGGTCTGTTTTAACTCCTAATCACCTATTTGTAGGATAAATATATGAGAAAAGCAAGGTTTGCCTTGCTTACTCTACTACTCTCATTTAATCTATACGCTAATTATCTATTTAATGATCACTTAATTTCACCAAAAGCAGCCGATTTTATTGAAAAAATGGGTTCTGAATTAAAGCAAAAGAGTGGAGTTAATAGTTATATTATTACAACTAACGATAAGTTAGATAGAGGTATAAGTGTATATGATTATGTAAAAAAGTATAGTAGTAGTTTAAGCAAACCATATGTAGCAATTGTATTTGTACCAAACTCTAGAAGAATACATTTGGTTGCTGAACCAAAAGAGCAACTAAATAGTTTGGATAAAGATGAAATTTTAGATTATGCTATAAAAGTTATAGCAAGCGAAGATAAAAACTCTAACCAATCTAAATATGATGTTGGTATGGTTCAAGCCTATTCTGAATTAGCAGATGAAGTAGCTAAGAGCAAAGGTGTAGAATTAACAACAACAATTAAAGATGGAACAAGTTGGGTACTTAGAGTTGTAAATAGTTTAATTATTATAGGTTCTTTAATAGTAATTTGGATATATTTCATTGCTCCACTTTTTAGAAAATTAAAGAGTTAATTAATTTAGTGAGACTTATGTCTTACTAACTAAAGTTGTGTAGATATATAAATATCTATAGAGCTTTAGAATAAAGATAAAAGGATAATTATGAGCAAAAAAGATGATAGTGGAAAATTTTGGCCATATATGATTTTAGGCTTTCTATTTATAGGAATAACATTAGGCTACTGGACAATAAAAAATACTATATCTCTACCTGTTAGAGAGTCGAATGCATTTATGATGAAATATCAAGATGCCGATGTTAATGCTGACCTTATGCAAGAGTCTGCAGAAAGATTTGATAGTAAATATAGTATCAAAATTAGTGGATTAGAGCATGTAGAGTTTAAGCCTAAAAATTTAAAGCGTAAGCCACATAGATATGTTGGGTTAAATGAATCTAATACATTTAGTTACTTTATAAGTAGTAAAGATGGTAAAGGTGTGGATGCAAATGTCTCTATACTTCTTACTAAACCTGGCACCAATGAAGACGATTTACCAATAATTAAAGTAAAAGGTGATAGAGGTCTTTATAGAGTCGACTCATTATTGGTAAAAAAACCAGGTCGTTATATTATAAGAGCAAGGTTTATTGTTGGTAAAGATATTAAATTTATAGATACTTATGGAGTTAGAGTTAAGTAGATGAATAATCTACATATTGTTGCAACAAGTAGAGCAGTAAGAGAGAGTAAGTCTAATTTTTTAGAACATGACTCTTTAATTGGCCATACCACTACAATTGCTGATTTTTTAAGTAGATCTATAGTAATAGAAAATAGAGTATTTGTAGATAGTATGTTAAGAGTTTTGTATCTAAAAGAGGCAGCAGATTTTTCGGAATTTAAGTTTTTAAAAAGTGATTTGAGTTTAGTAAAGTTTTACTCTAACTCTAAAGAGTTTTTTAGCTTTTTTGAAGAGCTTTCTGTAGAGCTAGTTGATATAGATAATTTACTTGTTGCTGATACATATGCAGAGTTTGATAGAGATTTAAATATACTAAAAGAGCTTAAGAGTAATTATAGAGAGATATTAGATAGTAAAGGTTTAATTGATAGCTCCTTTGTTAGTGATAACTATAGTATAAATTGGGATTATATTAATAGTTTTGATAGTTTTGAGCTTGAGCTAGAGGGGCTATTAACTAATTTTGAATTAGAGCTATTTAGTAAAATTGCAGAGAAAAAAGAGTTTACTATAAAGCTTAGGACTCTCTCGTTTAATATGAAGTTGCAAGATAGTTTTAGAGAGCTATCTATATCTTTACCAAATAACTCAGATGTTGAATTTAGTTTAAGTAGTAAAAAGATATTATATTTTAATAGAAGAGATTTAGAGCTTAATTGCGAAGTTATAAAGACTCGGGAGAGATTAGAACAGATATCTATAGCTTTTGCAAAGATTGAAGAGTTTATAGATAGTGGTATAGATCCTAACAAAATAGCTTTAATTACACCTGATGAGAGTTTAGCAGAAGTTATACGAGATTTTGATAAATTAAATAATTATAATCTTGCCATGGGATATAGATATAGTAATTTTAATAGTTATATGGCTCTATTTATGATAAAAGAGTTTATGCGAGGAAAAATAGATGCAAAAGAGTATTTAAAAGATTTAACTCTTAATCTAGATCTTATAGATGCAAATGTCGAAGTAGAGGTAGATAAGTTTTTTGAAATTTTAAAGAGTTTAAATTTACCACTCTACTCTGAGAAAGATTATGAGGATAAGTTGGATAAACTTAATTTAGCAAAAAAGCTTTTTAAATTTAAACATATTTTTAAAGATAGATTTACCTTTAAAGAGTGGATATTTTTATGGTTAAGTGAATTAAGTGAGCATACAATAGATGATGTAAGAGGTGGTAAAGTTACAATAATGGGTGTTTTAGAGAGTAGGGGAGTTAATTTAGATGCCGTTGTAGTCTTAGATTTTAATGAAGATATAGTACCAACTACACCTAAAAAAGATAGATTCTTAAACTCTGAAGTTAGATCTAAAGCCTCTTTGCCCACTAAAAAAGATAGAGAAAATCTACAAAAATATTACTATGCACGATTACTAGAGAGAGTTAAAAGAGGTGTAGTTGTTTATCATACTAGTAGCAATCATCAACCATCTAAATTTTTATATGAGTTAGGAATTAACGAAAGGGTAGAGGAGTATAAAGTTCCAAATGAGTTACTTTTTTTAGGAAGTAGTAATTATAGAGATAGAGCACATGAGATAGATATAGAGATTAAGTTCGATGCAAAACAGTTTGAGTGGTCAGCTACAAGTTTAAAAATATTTTTAGAGTGTAAACGAAGATTTTATTATAAGTATATATCTAAAATAGCAGAGCCTTATAGTGATGATATAAATGAAGGTGCAATACTACATGAAGTTTTAAGTAGAGTATTAACTGTAAATTGTAATTTCAAAAGTAGTAACGAGTTAAAAAAAGCCTTAGATATTGAGATTGCCAATATAGATATAGATAATAAAGAGATACTCTATAAAAAAGTTTTATGGAGTGATATGTTAAAATCATTTGCAGATGAACAGTTTACTCATTTATATAGTGGTTGGAGTGTTATAGATGTTGAGCAAAAGGTTAGTGGTAAGATTGAGGGCTTAAACTTTAAGGGTTACATAGATAGAGTAGATAAAAGAGATGGTAGATTTTTAGTTATAGATTATAAAAGTGGAAATATAAACAATAGCCAAAAGATTGATAAAATAACAGATTTTCAAATGAGTATATATAAGTTACTATATGATAAACCAGTTATTGATTTTGCTTACTTAAAGATATTGGAGAGCCAAAAGTTAGAGTTTGTGCAGATGCAAGAGGAGAAAGAGGAGAGGTTAATAGAAATTGTAAATGAGTTAAAGAGTCAAACAAACTTGGTTGCAAATAGATGTGAAAATTTACAAACTTGTCGCTATTGTCCCTATCAACTCTTATGTCACAGAGGGGAGTATTTGTAAAGTATGTATAATATTAAAAAGATATTTATAACTATATTTTCTATTGTTATAGTTTTATATTTTGGAGTGGGTCTTTTTCTATATAGCTTTCAATTTAAGTTACTCTATCATCCTACACCAAATATTAAGATAGACTACCCTAATATTATTTTAGATCAAGATGGTACAGATATTATGGTTCATATTCTACACAGAGGTAGAAAAAATGCTATAATTTACTTTGGAGGCAATGGTGAATCTATGGCAAAGAGTGCTAACTATATAGCACAGCAGTTTCCAGATTTTACCTGTTATTTAATGGATTATAGAGGGTATGGAGGGAGTAAAGGTAAACCAAGAGAAAAAGATATATACAAAGATGCATTAGCACTATATGACTATATAGCTAAAAGACATAACGAGATAAATATAGGAGGACGCTCACTTGGCTCAGGGATAGCTACATATGTAGCAGCTAGAAGAGAAGTTAATAGATTAGCATTAATTACACCATACGATAGTATTCTAGCAATAGCTCAAGAGCGTTACTCTATATATCCAGCTAATTTATTATTAAAAGATAGATATAACTCTATTAGTAATGTAAAAAATATTGAAGCTAAAACCTTTATTGTTATAGCTGAAAATGATAAAGTTATTCCTCTAGAGCATACTAAGAGATTAATTGATGCATTTAAAAAGAGTAAGCCAATGGTAACTGTAATTAGAAATAGAGGGCATAATGATATCTCAAGTGATAAGAGATATTATAGAGTAATGCAAGATTTTATACGTGGCACTATAGATAGAATTTAATTTGGTATAATTTTAATCTAATAGTAAACTAAAGGAGTTAGTAATGGTTAGAAATTTTTTTGCACTGCTGCTAGTAATAGGTGGAGTATTTTTTACTACTAGCTGTGCTACGGAAACTAATAAATTAAAGAGTAATAAAAGTACTCTTAATAGTAAAGTTGTACTATATATTATAAAAAGAGAGGGTTGCCCAGCTTGTGTATATCAAGAGAAGGTTGTTAGAGTTAAAGAGGTTAAAGAGATATTAGATAGATATTGCATTGTCAATTATATAGATGTTAGAGAGCAAGATAGTCTACCAAAAGAGTGGATGCATACATTTAAAACTCCAACAGTTCACTTTGTAGATAGCAGTAATAGTAAACTAATACCTTCTATTGGAAGTGTCTATCCGTATGAGTTTAGAGATGCTTTACTGAAAGCAAAAGATGTGCTAGATAAACGAAGAGGTGTAAAACAATAATCTCTAAATAGCTTGCTATAGTCTAAGTATATGGCTTAGCCTTAAGCACTTTGTAAAATCTGTAAGATAAGTACTCTTTTTGCTAATTTTGGCGACATAATATAATTGCCAAAATTAGGCTTAAGTTTTATATTTTTTTATTATCTACAAATAAGAGCAACAGTAATCTACTACACTTTTTACTTTAACTTTAAATTTGCTATTTTCTGGTACATTAAAAGATGAGCCACCTTTAATTGTAATAAAATCTTTACTATCTGGTAGTTGAACTTCTAGTTCACCAGATGTTATTTCCATTAACTCTGCACTTTGTGTGCCAAATTCATACTCTCCAGGCAGCATAAATCCAAGTGTTTTTTTAGAACCATCTTTTAATACTATAGTTCTGCTTGTTACAGCACCATCAAAATAGCTATTTCCCTCTAATAGAACATCTGCATTTTCAAATTTCATAACTATTTTCCTAAATTTTTAACAAATTTTTCTATTCTTCTAACACCCTCATTAATTGTAACCATATCAGTTGCAAATGAGAATCTAAAGTAGCCCTCTGCTCCAAAGCCAACACCAGGTACTACAGCTACACCATACTGCTCTAATAGCTCTTCACAAAACTTTAAAGAGTCGTTGCTTACATCTTTAATATTTACAAAAAGGTAAAAAGCCCCTTTTGGTCTTAATACGCTTAATCCATCTATTGAGTTAAATAGCTTAACTGCCGCTTCTGCTCTTGCTTCGAAAGCTTCTCTCATTCTCTCAACATCTTCATCTACACTACCATTAAGTGCAGTTATAGATGCATACTGAGTAATAGAGTTTATATTTGAAGTACTTTGAGATTGCAGTGAAGTCATTTTTTTAACTAGCTCTACATTTGGGCTTGCTAAATATCCCATTCTCCAGCCTGTCATTGCAACAGATTTACTTAAACCATTAACAGTTATTGTTCTATTAAACATATCTTCATTAATTGCTGCTACAGATACAAATTCAGTATCGTTAAATAGTAGTTTTTCGTACATCTCATCACTAATTATTGTAATGTTAGTTCCCTCTAAAACTTTAGATAACCTCTCTAGCTCTTCTCTTGTATATACTGAGCCTGTTGGGTTAGATGGGCTTGTAAGAATTAACATTTTTGTATTAGGTGTAATTGCATCTTCTAACTCTTTTACAGTCAGTTTAAAGCTATTTCTCTCACATGTATCAACAATTACAGGTGTTGCACCTGCGAACTTTACTAACTCTGGATATGTAACCCAGTAGGGTGCTGGAATTATTACTTCGTCTCCCTCTTCTAAAAGAGCTTGTGTAATATTAAATAGAGATTGTTTTGCTCCATTACTAACTAATATCTGATTTGTCTCGTAATTAAGATTATTCTCTCTTGCTAATTTATCTTTAATTGCGTTTAATAGTTCTGGTGTTCCAGCTACTGCTGTATATTTTGTCTCTCCATTATTGATAGCTTCTATTGCTGCTTCTTTAATTTTTTTAGGAGTATCAAAATCTGGCTCACCAGCAGAGAAGCTAATAACATCTTTTCCACTTGCCTTTAACTCTCTAGCTAATGTTGATATTGCAATTGTAATCGAGGGCGACAAAGCCTCTATTTTTTTAGAAAACATAATTTCCCTTTTATTGTGTAAATTTTTACTATTATACTAAACTACTACTTTATACTATTTAAAAACTCATCAATTGTTGGTGTGCTCTCATCTTTTGTTACCAAATCTTTCAACCACACTTTACCCTCTTTAAGCTCATTTTCACCAATTACCACACAATATTTTGCATTGGCTTTATCTGCACCCTTTAGTAGAGCTTTTAGCTTTTTAGGCTTATACTCTAGGGTTGCTTTATGGCTAACTCTAACACTTTTTGTAAGAGATATTATGCTACTAAGTGCCTCTTCATCCATTGCACCAAGGTGGTAGCCACAATTTTGAGTGCTTGGCAGACTGGTTAGTAACATTGCTCTCTCTACCCCCATACCAAAGCCAACTGCTGGTGTCTCTTTACCATCAAGATAGCTTATTAAACCATCGTATCTTCCACCACCAATTACTGTCCCTTGTGCTCCTATTTTATCGCTAATAAATTCAAAAATAGTTTTGTTATAGTAATCTAAACCACGAACAAGCTTTTTGTTTACTTCGTAATTTATACTATTGTTATCTAAAAGCTCTTTTAGTTTTCTAAAATCAGTGTCGCAACTTTCGCATAGATTATCTGTAATTTTTGGTGCATCTTCATACTCAGCTTGACAACTTTGCACTTTGCAGTCTAAAACTCTTAGAGGGTTTTGCTCTAATCTTCTGTTGCAATCTTCGCATAGTTTATCTTTTTTATCTCTTAAAAACTCTTTTAAACTCTCTATATACTTTGGTCTGCACTCTTTGCAACCAAGAGAGTTTAACTCTAGTTTGTAGCTAATATCAAGCTTATCTAAAATAGCAGATGCCATCTCTATAATTGCGTAATCTTCATAAACACTCTCTTCGCCAAAGCTTTCACAGCCAAATTGGTTAAACTCTCTGTATCGCCCCTTTTGTGGTCGCTCATATCTAAACATAGAGCCGTGGTAGTAGAATTTAAACTTTTGTGGTTGTCTATCTAGCTTATTTTGCACAAAATATCTTGCAACCCCTGCTGTTCCTTCTGGTCTTAGACATACATCGTTTTCGCCTTTGTCTATAAAGCGATACATCTCTTTATTTACAATATCGCTACTTCCACCAACAGAGCGAATAAAAAGCTCAGTTTTTTCTAGCATTGGCATCTTTAGAAAGTCAAAATCATAATTTTCTAACACCTCTTTTGCACTGTTTACAACATAGTTATACTTTTTTGCCTCGTCGCCAACAATATCTTGCATACCTGTTAATGATTGTATCATCTACTCTCCTATAAAATTTATAATCTCTTTATTTATCTCTTCGATAGACTTTGAAGCATCTACTATTAGAGTCTCTATCTCTAAATGATCTACTACTTTTAGCATATTATCTTGAATTTGCATTAAATAGTCAAACCCACGACTCTCTATTTTATCTAACTCTCCACGGGTGTGAACCCTTTTTATCGCCTCTTCTTTTGTAATAGTAAATAAAACTACTTTTTGAGGCATTATACCACTTAGGGCAAAACGGTTAAGCTCTATTAAAAAGTTCATATCAAAGCCCCCACTCATAGCATAGGCAATACCCGATATAAAACCCCTATCTGATAAAATATATTTATCTAAATTTGGCTCTATTACCTCTTTAAAGTGCTCTGCACGGTCTGCTAAAAATAGCAAAAGCTCTGCCTCTTTAGATTTAACATCGCTATGAAGCAAAATCTCTCTAAGCTTGACTCCTAGTTTTGTGCCACCTGGCTCTTTTGTTACAACTGCATTAAAATGGCTCTTTAAAAGCTCTATTTGTGTGCTTTTGCCACAGCCATCTATTCCTTCAAACAATATATACACTAAATCTTCTCCAAAACTTCTTTTGGAAGCAGGTGATCAACCTTGCCACCATGGCTTAAAATTGCCCTTACAATAGATGAACTAATAAAAGCATACTGCAAACTTGGCATCAGATATATAGTATCTAGCTCCTCTTTTAAAGAGGCATTTGCATAACCCATCTGTAACTCATACTCAAAATCGCTAACTGCCCTAAGCCCTCTTATAATTGTATTTGCTTCTAATTTGTCGCTTAAGTCTACAAGCAGACCATCAAAACCAATTACCTCTATTTTTGGTAAATCTTTTGTAACAGCTTTTACTAACTCTACTCTTTTTTCGTAACTAAACATAGGTTTTTTTGCTTTGTTTTCTGAAACTGCAACATATATTTTATCAAAAACTTTACAAGCTCTCTTTATAATATCTAAATGCCCAAATGTAATTGGGTCAAATGTTCCTGGATATATCGCTTTTTTCATTTAACTAACTCCATCTTTTAAATAAATTGTGTTCGATTCTAAGAGAATCATACCATTTTCCAATAATAAATCTCTCCATATCTTCAAGTGTTTTAATATTGGCATAGTATCCAACTATTGGCGGTGATATAACTACTCCTAGAGATGCTAACTTTTGCATATTATCTAAAGCTATTGCAGATAGTGGCATCTCTCTTGGGGCTAGTAGAAGCTTTTTTTGCTCTTTAAGTGCAACTGCGGCTACTCTAGTGGTTAGATTATCGCTAATTCCACATGCAATTTTTGCTAAAGTGTTCATAGAGCAAGGGATTATTGCGGTTGCATCTACTCCGAAAGAGCCACTTGAGATTGAAGCCTCTATAGTAGAGTTATCAAAGAGTGTAATGTTTTCTCTCTCAAACTTTTGTACCACTTTTGCACTTTCGCTTATAACTACAAATGGTTTAATATATTTTGGCAGATACTCTATAAATTTAAATCCAAGTTCAACACCACTTGCGCCACTAATTGCTACTGCTAATTTCAAGTAAAGTCCTAAATTAAGGGTTTTATGGTTTAGTAAGTAGCTCTAAATAGTAAATTCTACTAACTAATATCCTAGTAAAAGTATATCAAAAAAACTACTCTATATTGTTAAATTTTGAAAGTATGTGTTGAAATGTAGGGTTAAATAGTTGTGGTACCTCGGGTCGGATTCGAACCGACACGAGCAAAGCCCACCAGATTTTGAATCTAGCGTGTCTACCAATTCCACCACCGAGGCATCTTAAATAAAAGATAGATGAAATTGTAGGGTAATTTGTATTAAAGTAGGCTTTATCTATGCCTCTTCTATAATAGTTTTTAATTTTTTGCTAGGTTTAAATCTTATTCCATATTTCTCTTCTACTTGTACTTTATTTGTTGTTCCAGGGATATATATCTCTCTAGCATTTTTCTTTACTGGCACAAATGATCCAAATCCAATAAACGAAACTGCTTCTCTTGCTTTAAGTGCATCTGTTATAGAGTCTAGCATTGAGTTTACTATAACCTCCACTTCCGACTTGGGAAGACCCGTTTTTTCTGATATCTCTGTTATAAGCATAGATTTTTTCATCTTAATTTCCTTATGGTATTTTTTATATATAAGAATTTTATCCAATTTATGCTAGTGAATTTAAATTATATGACAAAATGAAATATTATAATTTAAAAAATATTTTTTTATTAATTTTAGTTCTTATAAAGCCCTATATTTTGAAGATTTTTTACTCTATATTAGATTTAATTAAACTTCTAATATTAGCTAAAATGTGAGGATATTTACTTAAAGATAGTAGAGAATACCTGACCACTCATAAATAGAAGAGTATGTTAATAGTGGTTTAAGTATCTAGTTTATATTGATAAGTGGTCAGGTATTTAGTATCTTTATACGATATAATTACAGTAAAGATTTTTAGGACACTATATGTTAACAATTATAACAATATTTACTATATTAATGTATATACTATTTTCAACAATATTTCACGACGCAAATACTGTAGGTGTTGTAGGCAGTACAATTGGTAGTTGGAATGTAAAATTATTTGGCTATGTTTCGTATATAGACTTTATATTTATACTTATTCCATTAATTAATTTCAGTAAAAACCCAAGACTTAAAGAGAAGGTAGATCCATATTTAGGTTGGATTTTACTATTTGTATCGATACTTATATTTCAATCGCTAATCACTAGGTATGGTGGTTTAATTAGTAATATTTTATACTCATCTTTAGTTTCATATATTGGTGTTGCTGGGTTGTGGTTTCTATTTTTTCTATCTTTAGTACTATCTTTAACATTAATTAGTCAAAAAGATATCTCAGAGATAATTAAAAGCTTATCAGTAGATAATATAAAGTATGAGTATTATAGATTAATAAAAGAGCTAAATAGCTACTACGATTTTATTTATAGTAAAATATTTATAAAAAGAGATACTCCCACTTTAGAGCCACTTGTTGATATAACAATTAAAAAAGAGGTAAAACCTAAAGTAGTAAAGAGAAAAGAGACAAGAGTAAAAAAAGAGAAAAAGATTGTAAAAAATAGCACAAAAGTAGAGAAAGAAGTAGATGAGAGTAAGAAAAAAAGTAGTACTAATCAAGCAAAAAGTGTAGAAAAAAGTGATAAGTCTTCTGTAGTAATTGTAGATAAACTAGAGGAGAATCAAGAGCTTCTAAAAGAGCTAGAAGTAGGGCAGGTTGAAAAACCTAAAAACTTTAAGCTACCAAAATTAGAGTTTTTGCAACTACCTAAAAAAGAGAAAGTAAAAGTAAACGAAGCTGAAATAGATAAAAAAAGCAGAGAGCTAATAGATAAGCTAAAGTTATTTAAAATAGATGGTGATATTGCAAGAACATACACAGGACCTCTTGTTACTACTTTCGAATTTAAACCAGCTCCGCATGTAAAGGTATCTAAGATCTTAAATTTACAAGATGATTTGGCAATGGCTTTAAGTGCAGAGACTATTCGTATTCAAGCACCAATTCCTGGTAAAGATGTAGTAGGTATAGAGATACCAAACGATAGTTTTGAGACAATATATTTAAGAGATATTTTAGAGAGTAAACTCTTTAAAAATTCTAAATCTCCACTAGCTGTTGCTTTAGGTAAAGATATTGTAGGTAACCCTTTTGTAACCGATATTAAAAAGTTGCCACATCTATTAATTGCAGGAACTACAGGTAGTGGTAAGTCTGTTGGTATAAATGCTATGATTTTATCTTTGTTGTATCGTAACGATCCAGATAGTCTAAGGCTGATACTAATAGATCCAAAGATGTTGGAGTTCTCTATATATAATGATATTCCTCATCTATTAACACCAGTAATTATAGAGCCTAAAAAGGCAATTATTGCTCTTGCAAACTTGGTTAAAGAGATGGAGAGAAGATACCAGTTAATGGCAAAAACTAAAGTAAAAAATATAGACAACTATAATCAAAGAGCCAAAAAGAATAAAGAGGAGACTATGCCATTTATTGTTGTAGTAATAGATGAGCTAGCAGACCTTATGATGACAGGTGGTAAAGAGGTAGAGTACTCTATTGCAAGACTTGCTCAAATGGCTAGAGCTGCTGGAATACATATAATTGTTGCAACGCAACGTCCTAGTGTAGATGTTGTAACAGGTTTAATAAAAGCTAACTTACCTGCAAGACTTAGTTATAGAGTAGGGCAGAAAATTGACTCTAAAGTTATTTTAGATGCAATGGGTGCAGAAGCTCTACTTGGTCGTGGAGATGCTCTATTTACTCCGCCAGGGGCTAGTGGTTTAGTTAGACTACACGCTCCATGGAATACCGAAGAAGAGGTAGAAGAGATTGTAGAGTTTCTAAAAGCGCAAAGAGCTCCAGAGTACGATGAAAGCTACTTTAAAGTAGAGGGCGAGAGTGATAGTGGAGATTTGCCAAGTAATATGGAGTTAGATGAGCTATACGAAAAGGCAAAAGAGGTAGTCTTAGTTGATAGAAAAACCTCTATATCATACCTACAAAGAAAATTACAAATTGGATATAATAGATCTGCAAATATTATAGATCAACTAGAGAAAATGGGGGTTTTAAGCGCACCTAATAATAAAGGTAGTAGAGAGATACTTTAGCGCCCTGTTGGGGTGTTTAGTAACACTATAATATACTTTGTAACAATACGATACATAATCATTATTTATATACTATGCCATTTGATATTTGGTTCTATTTTAAATCATATTTTTGCTACTATTTAGTTATCAAATTTTAATAGGAGTGAACCAAATGTCACTAATTGAAGATTATAAAAAACATACACAAGAGAGAGCAGAGCTTAATGTTCCACCACTACCACTAACAGCTAAGCAGACAGCCGAGTTAGTAGAGCTACTAAAAGAGTCTCCAGCAAAAGAGGCAGATTATCTTTTAGATTTAATCAAAAATCATGTTCCAGCAGGTGTTGATGATGCAGCTTATGTAAAGGCAGCATTTTTAAACGATGTTGTAACAGGCGATGCAAAGTGTGAAGTAATTAGCCCACTTGAAGCAATTGAGATTTTAGGTAAAATGCTTGGTGGTTTTAATGTTGCGCCACTTGTAAATGCACTTACATTAGACGATGCTTTAGTAACAGCAGCTGTTAAAGAGCTTAAAAATACAATTTTAGTTTATGATGCATTTAATGATGTTAAAAAGCTTATGGACGATGGCAACAGCTATGCAAAAGAGGTTGTTGAGTCTTGGGCGAATGCTGAGTGGTTTAAAAATAAAGAGCCACTTCCAAAAGAGATTACAGTTACAGTTTACAAAGTTCCAGGCGAAACAAACACAGATGACCTAAGTCCAGCTAGCGAAGCGTTTACAAGAGCAGATATTCCACTACATGCAAACTCTATGTTAGGTGCAAGAATGGAACAACCTTTAGAGACAATAGCAAAGCTTAAAGAGAAGGGTCACGACCTTGCATATGTTGGTGATGTTGTAGGAACAGGAAGTTCTAGAAAGTCTGGTATAAACTCGGTTCAATGGCACTTTGGACACGATATTCCAGGTATTCCAAACAAAAGAACTGGTGGGGTTGTAATTGGTACTATTATTGCGCCAATCTTCTTTAATACAGCAGAAGATAGCGGGTGTCTTCCAATTCAAGCAGCATCAGAAAAATTAGAGACTGGCGATGTTATTACAATTAGGCCATACGATGGCGTTATCGAAAAAGATGGTAGTGTAGTTAGCGAGTTTAACTTAGAGCCAAATACTCTACCAGACGAGATGAGAGCAGGTGGTAGAATACCACTAATTATTGGTAAAGGCTTAACTGCAAAAGCAAGAGAGGCGCTAGGTATGGATGCAGGAGATATCTTTATGGCTCCAGATATTCCAGCAGATGATGGTGCAGGTTTTACACTAGCTCAAAAAATGGTTGGAAAAGCGTGTGGTATCGAGGGTGTAAAACCAGGAACTTACTGTGAGCCAGTATGTTCAACTGTTGGTTCTCAAGATACAACAGGACCAATGACAAGAGATGAAATTAAAGAGTTAGCAGCTCTAAACTTTGGTGCAGATTTTGTTCTGCAAAGCTTCTGCCATACTGCTGCATATCCAAAACCAGCAGATATAGAGCTACAGCATACTCTTCCAAAATTCTGGACAAGCAGAAAAGGGTTTATCTTACGCCCAGGCGATGGTGTTATTCACTCTTGGTTAAACAGAATGTGTTTAGCAGATACTGTAGGAACTGGTGGAGATAGCCATACAAGATTCCCAATAGGTATTAGCTTTCCTGCAGGTAGTGGGCTTGTTGCGTTTGCAGCAGTTACAGGTATGATGCCACTTACTATGCCAGAGTCTGTTTTGGTTAAGTTTAAAGGTAAAATGCAACCAGGTATTGTGCTAAGAGATTTAGTAAATGCAATTCCATACCAAGCAATTAAAGATGGTCTTTTAACAGTAGAGAAGAAGGGTAAAAAGAATATCTTTGCAGGTAGAATTTTAGAGATAGAGGGCTTAGAAGATTTAAAATGTGAACAAGCATTTGAGCTAAGTGATGCAAGTGCAGAGAGAAGTGCAGCAGCATGTACAGTTAAGCTAAATAAAGAGCCAATTATCGAGTATCTAGAGTCTAATATCGCACTAATCGAAGAGCTAATTAACCAAGGTTACGAAGATAAAGCAACACTAGAGAGAAGAGCTCAAAAAATGAGAGACTGGATAGCAAACCCAGAGCTTTTAGATAGAGATGAAAACGCAAAATATGCAGCAGTAATCGAGATAAACTTAGATGAAATAAAAGAGCCAATTTTAGCTTGTCCAAACGATCCAGATGATGTTAAAACACTAAGCGAAATTCACGAAGCTGGTTTAAGAACAGAGATAGATGAAGTATTCGTAGGAAGCTGTATGACAAACATAGGATTGTTTAGAGCACTAGGCGAAGTACTAAAAGGTGAAGGTCAAGTAAAATCTAAACTATGGATTGCACCACCAACAAAAATGGATGAAAAGACACTAATCGAAGAGGGATACTACTCGGCATTTGGCACAGCAGGTGCAAGAACAGAAATACCAGGGTGTAGCCTTTGTATGGGTAACCAAGCACAAGTTGCGCAAGGAGCTTTTGTCTTCTCTACAAGTACAAGAAACTTTGACAACAGATTAGGAAAAGATTCACAAGTTTACCTAGGAAGTGCAGAACTAGCAGCAGTAGTAGCCCTAAAAGGAAAACTACCAACAAAAGAGGAGTATATAGAGATAGTAAGCAGTAAAATCAAACCAGACCAGTTTGATGATGTTTACAGATACCTAAACTTTAATAAAGTAACAAAAGAAGAGCTAGAAGCAATGGTTAGCTAATTTAAGCTGAATGCTTAAAGCGAAAGGCTGAAAGCTTTTTTATACAGTTTTTGTTTTATCTTTTATAAACAAATAAACACTCCGTTATAACCCAGCCTGACTGGGTTATCTTATCTTTTTAAATTATCACAAACTTTTAACTTGTTTGTATAATACAACTACCACTCAAACCAAACAAATTATGTTAAAATAATGAGTCGGTAGTTGATGTATATTGTTTTTCTTGTTGAAGCCGTTATTTGTAATGATGAGCTTGTTTTGGAGCT
>CAMZLH010000012.1 GCA_947311565.1 uncultured Nitratifractor sp. | reverse complement strand
TTTGAGTTAATCTTTTGCGCATTGGCAAAACTGGCGGTTTTTTAAACTCTTTTGCTTTAATAGCCTCTAAAAACTCATCAAGCATCTTATAAAAAGTAGCTTTAACCCCATCTCGATAAATAGAAACCTTTGAAGCAAACCTCATCTTAAAATTTTTGCTTACTACCACATCTCCACCATCAAACTCACCATTTGCCTTTAAGATAGTTACACCCCACTCAATCTTGCTAAGCCTTATAGCATTATCAATAGCATAAGCCCCTCTATCACCCAAAACCCCAGGATGCACAATATATGTATCATACTTTTCAAAAATCTCTCTTGGCACAAACCTCTTTAAAAACGGACACAAAATAAAATCTGGCTTAAACCCCTCCACCTCTTCTATCATTTGAGCTTCATTTATGGCATAAACCACATCCACCTTAAACCCCAAATCCTTAAAATAGGTATATGCAACTTGAGATAGCGAGTTAAATGAAGTAACAAGCAGTGTAATTTTCATCTATATAAGCTCCAATTTTAACATTAAAATGAAATATTCAACCTTATTGGTTTAAATATTTCTCTCCAATAATTTGTTATAAAACTATACATAAGTTACATCTTTAGGATGTATATGAAATTTAAACATTTCTGTTGTTTCTAATAATTTATCAATTTTTAAAATTAAATCTAAATTGCTTTCAAAATATTGTTCAATATCTACATCAATGCTATTTGGCATTGTTAAAATAGTACTGTCATTTAAAAAAATATCTATAAGTTTTATATCTTTAATATTTAATTCATATAAAAAATTTTTGCTTAAAACATCTCTGTTGAATTGGCAACTTTCAAGTATTATTTTAGAGTCTAATATATCTTCGGATTTTTTAAATTCTTTTATAGAACTTTGATATTCAATATCACGAGTAATTTCTATTTCAAAATCTTTTAAATAATAAGATATATATTCATTTATAAAATTTTTTAAAAATAATTTTGGATTCTTTTTAATATCATCGGGATTATTAAATTTAAATTTATTTTGATTTATATATTCATACATCATCAAAATAAATTTAAATAATACTATATGCCTAGACATTCCTCTTTGCATATCTTTAACAATTGCATTTCCTAAATATTGATTAATGATTGTGTGTTTTATTAATTTGGAAATTAATGATATTTCCATTGAGCTTATATTTAAAATATAATCAATTAATGTTTTTACAAATATAAGTAGCTCTTTTAAGTTTAAATTGGGAAAATGTTTTTTTGTTAATATAAAGATTAAATTATATTCTAAAAATTCATAGTTGTTTAAGAGATTATTAAAATCATTTTCAATTAGTTTAAGTGAAATTTGTTGTTTTATTTGTTCTTCATTTAATGCACAGTTAATTCTTATTAAAAATTCACTACTTATTGCATTTGCTTCCAAAAGAGATAACATACTAAATGGCACACTAGCTATTAAATTTTCTTGATTAAAAAAATCTATCATAATTAGCGAACCAAAATTCTTATCATATACTAAATGATGTTTTGAATTAGCTAAAAATAAATCTTTAGCATGAGATGTATCATATATTTGGATTAATCTATTATGAATTTCAATTTCTGAAACATTTAATTTAAATACATCTATTGCATCTAACTTTTTTTTAGATAAAATTTGATTCTTTATAAATAATAATTTGCTACTATTATATTCTAGTCCCCATAAAGTTGTTGTCATATCTAAAAAATGTGTTATTTCATGATATATTAAAGATATAATATTTTCTTCAAATTTATTGGTAAATACCATAGTTTGAAAATCTTTTGCTAAAAGATTTTCAGTAATACTTTTTATATTTTGATTATATTTTGATACTTCTATTAAATTTGTTATGAAATCAAGATAACCATTTATATTGGCTGTTTTAAGTGTTCTTTGCATTGAAATACCTTTCTTGTAATTATTTCATATTTAACATTCATAAAAAAATAATATTATTTCACCCCAAAAGCCAAGACTATTTAAATGATTATACCACAAAGTTTTGTATAAAATAAAAAGTAATAGTTTGTGTAATAATAAAATAGGGTTTTATTACTATTTTTTGTTGCAACCATAACCTAACAAATCCTTGGCAGTAACTCTCCTGTTGGTAGCTCTAAAAATCTCTTTGTTCCCCAATCACTTAGCAATACTACTCTTTTTTTATACTCGCTTGTAACCTTGCCAATAATTGTTGCATCTTTGTTTTGCTCAAAGTTTTTTAAAATCTCAACTACTTTTGTGGCATCCTCTTTTTTTACTGCTAAAAGAAATGTTCCCTCATTTGCCAAGCTCATAGGCTCAAAGCCAAGCATTTCACAAATGCCTCTAACCTCTTGGCTTACTGGCACTTTTGCCTCTTCAATTTCAATACAGACATCACTTGCTACTGCCCACTCATTTAGCACTGCACTAACTCCACCTCTTGTAGCATCACGCATTGCTACTGGCTTTATACCAGCATTTAAAATAGCTTCAACCATAGGGAAAAGCGATGCACAATCACTATCTATCGTATTTTCAAGCTCAATCCCCTCACGACTTGCAAAGATACTTGCTCCATGTCTTGCAATATCTCTGCTAACAACTATTAAATCACCTTCACTTAAATTACTCGCACTTATGCCATCGACAAGTGGTTCACCAATTCCAGAGGTATTAATAAAAATCTTATCAACACTCCCCTTTGGCACAACCTTTGTATCTCCTGCAACTACAATTGCACCATTAATTTCAAGCTCTTTTTTAATACTTCTAACAATTTTTTCTAAATCTCTTACATTAAACCCCTCTTCTATAATTACCCCAAGAGTTAAATACTTTGGGTTAGCCCCCATCATAGCCAAATCATTACAAGTTCCACAAACACTAATTTTACCAATATCACCACCACTAAAAAATATTGGACTAATAGTAAAAGAGTCAGTTGTAAAAGCAACATTACAACCACCATCAGCTTTTAACTCAACAATAGAGGCATCTTCGCCTCTTGCCAAAATTTCATTGCCTAAATGCTTAAAAAAGACCTTCTCTATTAAATCTCTATTCTCAGCCCCACCATTACCTGAAGCTAGAGAAACTGTTTTTTGTTTCATCTATATCCTTTTAGAGTAAACTACCATACTTATAATATGCTGAACACGCTCCTTCACTACTTACCATACAGCTTCCAAGTGGTGAACTTGGTTTACACGCTGTTCCAAAGACTTGACACTCATTTGGTGTTGCCATTCCTCTTAAAATATCGCCACAAATGCAGAGTTTATGGTCTTCTATCTCCTCTTTTGGCAAAATATCACTGTAAATTACTTCGGTATCATATTTGCTATACTCATCTTTTAATTTTAATGCACTATTTGGCACATTGCCCAATCCTCGCCATTTAAATAGTCCTCTTTTTTCAAAGTATCTATCTATTAGCTTTTGTGCATTAAGGTTACCATCCATTGTGACACTTCGTTTATACTGAATCTCTAACTCACATCTATTTTGCACAAATTGGCGAACAATCATTAGAACACCTTCCATTACATCAACAGGCTCAAACCCGCTAACTGCTACTGGGCGTTTATATTGGTTTGCAAATTTAGAGTATATTTTAGCACCACTAATTACACTAACATGGCTTGGTCCTATAAAGGCATCTATTTGGTTATTGTAGCTATCTACATGCTCATCTCTGCTGTCAATTAGCTCTTGCATAACCTCTGGCACTGTAACATGGTTTATATGAAAGTATATATTATCTAATTCTTTTTTAATTGTATGCTCTAAAAGTGCTGCCGTCATTGGTGTGGTAGTCTCAAAACCAATTGCAAAAAATATCACCTTTTTATCAGGATTTTCTATAGCAACTTTTAATACATCTAATGGCGAATAAACAAATCTTACATCTGCTCCATTTGCTCTTGCATCTTGCAAACTTCCACGACTCCCTGGAACCTTTATCATATCTCCAAGTGTGCAAAGAATCACATCCTCTTGCATTGCTAAAACAAAAGCATGATCAATTCTCTCTTTTGGCATCACACAAACTGGACACCCAGGACCATGAATAAAATGGATATTATTAGGCATTAACTGCTTTAGTCCATACTTCATAATAGTATGAGTATGCCCACCACAAACCTCCATAATATTTATATCTCTATCAAGTTTAGTAGCCTCTTCTTCTATTAACTTTGCAAGAGCCTTTATAGTCTTTGCATCTCTAAAATCATCATATAAGTTTTTTAACTCTAAAGCCATCTATCCATTCCCATCGCAGTTATCACCCTCTAAAATGGCTCGCTCTCGCTCCTCTTTATCCATAAGCTCTAAAATCTCTTTATAGGTTTCAATAGACTCTAATGCCTCTTTTTCATCTATTATATTCATTGCAAACCCAATATGAATTAAGACATAATCACCAATCTTTACCTCATTTTCAATAAAGTCTATACCAACCTCTCTTTGCACACCCATAGTATCAACAACAGCTGTGCACTTCTCTTTATCTATTTTAACAACTTTACTTGGAATCGAAAGACACACAAATTCTCCTTTTTAAATAAAACTTATTACTACTCACAACTAAATACTCACTATCTATCTCATCTTCCTCTTAAAATTAATCCAATCAGCAACAGCTTTTATACTGCTTTCATCATTTATATTAACCTCTAAAATATCTACATTTGGTTTTAGTTTTCTTGCATCTTTTTTTTCACTCTCTATATCATAATCAAAATATGGTAAAAGGTCTGTTTTGGTTATCAAAATCAAATCTGCTTGTCTAAACATTACTGGATACTTTGCAATTTTGTCGTTTCCTTCTGGCACGCTTACTAGCACAATATTTAGATGTGTTCCAACATCATAACTTGCAGGGCATACCAAATTTCCAACATTCTCTACAAATAGCACATCTATATCGTTTAATTCAATATCGTGTAAGCCTTTATGCACCATAAATGCATCTAAGTGACACGCTGTTCCGGTTTGAATTTGGGCTGCTTTTATACCTTTATCTCTTAATCTATTGGCATCTCTCTCTGTCTCTAAATCGCCCTCAACTACAGCAAATTTAAAATCTACGCTATCTACCATCTTCTCCAAAAGTGCTGTCTTACCAGCTCCAGGGCTACTCATTAAGTTTATTCCAAGAACTCCTGCCTCTTCTAGGTGTGATCTATTATGAGCTGCCTCATGGTCATTTTTATCTAAAATTTTTTGAATTACACTAATTGTTTTAGCATCATTTAACTGTGGATTATGATGCAAATGCTCATGAGCCTTTTGATGATCATCTGAATGCTCATGAGCATGCCCATGAGAGTGTTCTACAATACTACAACCGCAATCTTTACACATATATTCTCCTTTTTTTAATTAAAAATTATCCAAATAAAACACTTCCACCAACAAATAACGAAATCAACCCTGCAACTCCAAATGCTCTTCGAAGATTTTTAATATTATTCAATAGATGTTTATTTAAGTAAGCAATTGCTATACCAAACCCTACAAATATCATCATTACTCCTGCTGTAAAGGCTAAGACCATTATCATATCTACATTTCCACTACCAACAGCACCAAGTGTAACAAGCATTCCTCTAACACCTCCTGCACCCATCAAAAGCCCCATTGTAAAAGATGAACTCTTAGCAACACTATCTCCATGACTATGCTCTTTGCCAAACCATATATGAATATGCTCTTTACCTTTATGAATATGCTTTTTTAAGTGTATCTTATTTGTTGCGACCAAGTATAGCAAATATATACCCATTGCCAAAATAACACTACCAGAAATTAAATCACCATACCCTAAAAGCTCCTCGCTAATATCAAAATTTTGTAATATTTTAGCAAAAACAAATAGACTCAAGCCATGACCAATAGAAAAAAGAACAGTAATAAACAAAGTTTTTCTCTTATCTTTACCAATAGAAAAGTCAGCAATTGCTGTTAAGTGGTCAGGACCAAATGCATGCAGTATCCCATACCAAAATATAAGTAGTAAACTAAATTCCATACAATTTCCTTTTATTAATGAATACTCATTCAGTATAATATTAGCAAAATTAATTTATAATTAAATAAAACTGAAAGGAACTAATATAAAAAACGGAGTAAGTGGTTCTAAATGCCCCTTTTGCAATACACCATACCCTTATAAATTGAGTGATGGAAGGTTTGAGTGTGCAAAATGCAGTAGTAGATACTCTATAAAAAAGATAAATAAAGTTTTAAACTTAGCTAACTCATTTTGCAATAATTTAAGTGTAAAAGATGCCTCTAAAATAGCTGGTTGTACAATCTTAACCGCACAAAAATACTATGCAAACTTTAGAAAGCTAATAACAGCCCATTTAGAAGAGGAGTTTAATAAAAATAGAGAAAATATAAGTGAATATAATGAATATATATACTTAGATAAATCTAAAAGATCTAAAAAAAGTTATATATTTGATGGTCAAAACTTTTTAACATTCGACTACGGCGGCAGAGTTTACTCTATAATGATGGCACCGCTGAGCCGATACAAAAATGTCTTACTCGATGATGAATCAAAAGAGAGATACTACAAAGAATTATCAAAATTTCTACTCTACAACAAAGTAGCAAGATTAAAAAAACTTGATAACACAATACTAGAGTTTTGGTCATACCTAGACACCTGCTTACCTCGCCATAAAGGTATAAAACCTGACAAATTCATTTACTATCTAAAAGAAGCAGAGTTTAAATTTAACTATAAAAATAGAGAGAAGATGTTGATTGTATTAAGAGACCGTTTACTAACTTGGCTAACATAAAATATAAAATACTCTAAATAAGCAAAAAATTTACAATATATTTTATAGTAGTAATACAAAACTAGTTAAATGCACCTACATTATAGGTGCATTTAAACTACAGTGCCAAGTGACTCTTTAATTTAAAGAAGTAGTAAACTGTTTTATAATGTATATATAAAATAGGTGCAGTTAAAACAAAATATACAATAGAGTACTTATCTACTATACCTGTAAATACAAATCCATACTGTATAAAAAATAGATAAAATACTGTAAAAGCAACACCTGGACAAATTAGTGCTAGTGAACCTACAGATTGTTTATCTCCAAGTACAAAAGTTTTAAAATATTTTACTCTTTTCATTACAGCGTAACCTAAAAGTCCAAATATAACTTGCAACGATATAATTACTGTTGTTAGCGTTAGTAACTCTGTTTTTGGCATCTCTGAGTGAAATCTATGCTCATATCCAAAGAAGAGTCTAACCAAAGATATTCCTATTAGTGTTAAAATAGGAATCATTATCCAAAGTGTAGGTGTAGCCTCTGGCGCTATACCTTTTTCGAACATATTCTTAAAACCCAATACAAGTTTTATTAAAATCAACAGCATAGCGGCAGATATAAAAAATATAGAACCTACTGTTCCTATAACATTTACTGCCATTGTCTTACTCATAGCTGCTGGCGCTGCAAAACCAACACCAACCATAACAAACGCAAATATTGATAACATCTGTGCCAATGAGTTGTTAGATGCAAAATCAAACTCACCATGAGCTAATAGTCTAGATAGATACTCTGTAAATATCTTAATAACATAAAAACCTGCTACCATAAATGCAGCTAATGCACCAGGAAAAAGGTACTCTACATAGTCCCACAAATGTGGAACAAATAGTGTAAATACAACAAAAAATACATTTATTGTCATTGCCAATGTTAAAGGTATTGCAAAAAGCTGTACTTCGTTATTGCTATCTCGCATATCACTATAAGCATCTGTTTTTTTATACTTAGCAAACTCTTTAATATTCCATAGCAGTAACTTTATATGAAGCAGTGCAAAAATAACAATAAATATTAACGATATACCTGTAACTACAGATAGCCAATCACCTTTAAGTAGCGCTGGATACACAAAATCAAATGTAGCCATTGGCACACCTTTGTGTGGCACCATAAAGTTAATATATACAAAAAATGAAACTGTTAAACCTCCTGCACCTAGTGCAGCTAACCAATAAAGTGGATTGTAATTAGGACGATTATCCATTATATTCCTTAATTTAAAAATTTGAATTGGCATTATATCGATTTAATGTGTATTTTATGTAAAATATTGCACAATAGTATAAAAAAATAAAAATAAAATATTATCTTTAAGATATAGTGCTTTAAAAAGTTATAATAAAAGAGAAAATAACCCAGTCAGGCTGGGTTACTACGAAGATATAAACTAAAAGTCGTAAGCTTTTATATTAAAAAACTACTCTTGAATACATATCTCTTTTTTGAACATATGTCTTATAGTCTGGTAGATAACCAACAGAGTCATAAGTGTAGATACACCCATCATAAAGTAGCTAAAGTAGTAAGAGAATGTATCGTGTAGTTTGTGTGATACTATCATAGATGCTATAGACATGGCCGCAAGCGGGAATATAAATGCCCACCATGAGATGAAATATTTTAATCCTACAAACTTTTTAATCATAAAGAATATTAGAAATGTAAAGAATACTGCCAAAGAATATAGAATTTGTGCAAACATATCAATTTGGTGTGTTAGTTTAAAGTATGCAATAAATGCAACTGCTGGTGGTGCTATAAATATAAACAGAGTTGGCATAAACTTTTGTGCTAACTGTTTGTGAAAAATTATTCTGTTTAAAAGCACTGCTGTTAGTATAATCCAAAAGAAGAGCCCTATACTAAAGAAATACATCAGCACTGTGTGAGATGCCAAACCAATGCCACCAACTGGAACCAACACATTACCAACAATTGGAATAAACCAAGCAGGATTCGAGTGTCCTATCTCTTGATTATGGTTAATCCAAAAACTTAGTGTATAAAGCGTCATAAAAAAGTGCATTCCAGCCCCTGTATACCAAAAAATTGTATGAAGTGTTGGAAAAGCTTTTGTAGTAATAATTGCTAACATTAACATAGAGATAGATACTGCACTAAAGAAGTTAATTCTAACCGGATGATTCCACTCATTAGCTACTGCTTTTGGATAAGTTATAAGTTTAGTTAGATATATTAGTGTAATTAAACTAAATAGTCCTAATGAAACATACATCATAACATTAGCTAAATTTTCACTAAATCCTAAAAACTCAACTGCTTTTTGATAAGCTATTGTCAAGCCACTAATGCCCATAACAATAGCATACATCATAATTGGAAAAAACTTTAAACGACTAGCATCTACTGCATGAGGTTTAGAGTTCTCAATATTTTCACTCATAATAAATCCTTATTTTTAGTATTATAAATGCAAATATAGCTAAAAAAGATAAAAATTATCTATAAACTAGATGTTAAATCATCTTTTTTATCGAACTTTTCATAACAAGAACTATTATCACATAGTAAATAGTTAGAATCATTAGTAACTTTCAAGAAAGTATATGGGTATTTAAACTCTAAATCTACAATCTCTTTTAAATTGCCTTCATTTGATTTTACTACTTTGTCATCTCTTAGGTATCTAATAGCGCAATTTGTCAATGTTGGTCTACTGATTGGTTGTCTCATTAGATTATAAGAGTGAACCTGCATAGTATTAAATATAAACTTCTCATAAATTGGCTCTGATAGGCTTCTTAAGGTAAGTAAGTTATCTACCATTATAGATATAGACGATGGATAACTTGTATCATAATCGTCATCATAATCTTTAAACTCGCTATCTCCTATAATCCATCTACCATCTTTAAAGAACCTTTTAATCGCCTCGTTAGCAATAGATGTTGCTTCTATTAAGTATATCTCATCTAGTGTAGAGTTGTAAGCTTCAATTAGAGCCTCTGTATAGTATGCATAATCTTCTAGAAAACCTTTTACTTTTGGACTATTTTCAATAAGTGCACTGTGATAAATATCTACACCATTTACCATTTTGTTTTTTAAAGATTTTAAAGATATTTTTGCACTCTCTAAATATCTTTTATCTACTTTTGATAATTTAAATAGTGATGTAATCATCATTGAGTTCCAAGACGTAATAATCTTATTATCTATAAATGGGTACTCCCTACCCTCCCTTAGCTCTCTTAAAATATCTAAAGCTTTTTTAGCATCTTTGTCATATATTGACTCTTTTGTATTAAACCTTGCTATCGATTTTCCATCAAAATTTCCATTTCTAGTAATAGATAACTCAAAAAGCCATCTGCTATCGATTTTATTTTTCTCAAAAGCCTCTTTAACCTCACTATAATCATATATAAAATAGTCACCTTCAACCCCGTTTGTGTCTGCATCACTAGCTGAAAAAAAGAGCAAATTATTATTCATCTTTTTTAACATAAACTCTACAGTTTCAATAGCTATATCTTTAAACCTATCTATACCAAACACCATATATGCCTTAGTGTATACTTGTACTAAAAGTGCATTATCGTATGTCATCTTCTCAAAGTGTGGTACAAGCCACATAGTATCTGTACTATACCTACAAAAACCACCCTCTACTATATCGTATATACCACCTAGACTCATTTTATTTAAAGTATCAATAACAATCTCTTTTAACTCACTATCTTTATTTAATTTATATAGGTTTATAGCCAAATATAAAGTGGAAGCGTGTGGAAACTTTGGTGCTTTTCCAAAGCCACCATATGCTTTATCAAAAACTTGTTTTATCTGTGATGTTACAATACTCTCTAACTGCTCATCTATCTTAGTTGCTTCTATCTTATTCGATGGAGCTAGTGCTTTGATAACATCTTCTCCTTTAGCTATTAGTGTCGCTTTATCTTTATTCCAACTTTTTGCAATAATCTCTAAAAGCTCTTTAAAACCCATCTTTCCATAATTAGCAATTGGTGGAATATATGTTCCACTATAAATTGGTAGTTTGTCATTATTTATAAAAATAGATAGTGGCCAACCACCACCCTTATTATTCATCTTTTGATATATATTTTGAAAGTGTTTATCTATATCTGGGCGCTCCTCTTTATCTACCTTTATTGATATAAAATTCTCATTTAATACTCTTGCTATCTCTTCATTTTCAAATGACTCTTTCTCCATTACATGGCACCAGTGACAACTACTATAACCAATACTTAAAAAAATTGGTTTATCTTGCTCTTTTGCTAAATTTAGTGCCTCTTCACCCCATGGATACCAATCAACAGGGTTTTGACTATGTTGCTTTAAGTATGGTGACTCTTCTTCTATTAATTTGTTACTCATTATTAACCTTAATTTATTATATTTTGTTAAAATACACACTCAGTTTATATATTTATACTAATATATACTTTATAAAACTTAAATTACAAGGATTTTAATGAAAAAATATCTTTTTATAGTATCTATGCTACTAATCTCATTTTTAAGTGCCGAAGGCTTCAAAGGGTTTTCAGGTATGCCAAAACAGCAAAAATTTTTAAAACCAACAGAGGCTTTTAAAGTAAATGCTACAAAAGGTAAAAATGGTGTTCAAGTAGATATTATCTTAGCAGAAAAGATACATATATATAAAAATAAATTAAACTTCTCGATTGTTGAACCAACTAATAAAAAGATTAAAGTATCTCTTCCAAAGGGTAAAATAATCAGTGGAGAAG
Organism: uncultured Nitratifractor sp.; assembly: GCA_947311565.1. GTDB lineage: Bacteria > Campylobacterota > Campylobacteria > Campylobacterales > Sulfurovaceae > JAADEQ01. The sequence goes on along the minus strand of CAMZLH010000012.1, from coordinate 72,585 downwards.
AGGCTTACGAAGGTAATTTATCTATTAATATTCCAAATAAAGAAATTGCACAAAGTGGAGAGTATAAATTGCAAATAGAGCTATTGGGTTGCTCAGATAGTGGTATATGTTATGCTCCTCAGAGTTACTCTTTTAAACTAAAAGCAGATAAGACTCAATCATCTAAAGGATTCTTCAGTAAACTATCTACTTTGGCAAAAAATGGGAACTCAAAAGATATTGCAAATGCACTAAAAAGCGAGAGTCTAATATTTATTTTAGCACTGTTTTTTGTTGTTGGTCTACTACTTGCACTTACACCTTGTATATTACCAATGGTACCAATTTTAAGCTCTATTTTAATACAACAAGCTGGTGACAAAGGCGAGATAAATAGAGCTAAATCATTTAGTATATCACTTGTATATGTTGTTGCAATGGCTTTAATGTACGCTCTAATTGGAGTTGTTGCAGGGCTATTTGATTTTGACTTACAAGCTAATGCAAATAATCTTTGGGTTGTAGTACCAATTGCTATAATATTTGTAGCTCTTGCAATGTCTCTATTTGGATATTTCGAGATTGCACTGCCAGCATCTTTGCAGACAAAACTAAACAATATTAGTAACTCTGCACAAGGCAATGGCTATGTTGGAACTGCAATTATGGGTGCAATTTCAGCACTAATTGTAGGAGCTTGTACAGCACCTGTAATTAGTGGGGCTATTGTATTTATCTCTGCAACTGGCGATGCTGTACTTGGAGGTTTAGCTCTATTTGTTATGGGAATGGGTGCTGGTATGCCACTACTGCTTATTGGTTTGGGCGCAAAAAATTTAGTTCCAAAACCTGGTGGATGGATGGAGAATGTATCTAAATTCTTTGCTTTCTTAATGCTTATTATGGCTCTATATATAACAAGGGGTGTAATAAGTGATACTCTATTTATGCTAAGCTTTGCGTCAATTTTAGCAGGTATGAGCCTATACTTTGGAGTACTTAAAGAGCCAAGAGGATTTATAGGAATATTTAGAGTTGCAAACTTCTTTATACTTATTTATGCTATATTAATATTTGTAGGTGCAATTAGTGGAGCAAAATCTATTTTAGACCCATTATCACCATTTAAGGGTGGAATAGCTGCACCAATAGTAGAGAGTAAAAAGAAAGAGAAGAGCTACACTTTAAACGAGCTACTACAAGAGATAAAAGATTCTAGAAAACCTCTAGTAATAGATATAGGCAAAGAGAACTGTGCAGCATGTACAGAACTAGCAACCATTACATTTCCAAACCCTAAAGTAAAAGAGGCACTAAAGAGATTTAAGTTTATACAACTAGATATAACAAAATATACAGATGAAGATAGAGCTATAATGAAACACTTTAAGATATTTGGAGCACCTAATATCTTGTTTTTTAACTCAAAAGGTGAATCTTTGGAGGATAAGTTTCAGCAAGGTTTTGTAGAGCCAGATAAGTTTATAGAGTTACTAAAAGATATAAAATAGAAATATGAAAGAAGAGGAAAAAGAGGATATTAGAGGTAAGATATTAGATAATATTGCTCAAATAGAGGATGAGCTAGAGGCAATTAAGCCAAAGCTATATCCACTTAAAAAAGATTGTTCAATAGATAAAGTAGAGCACAAAGCACTAAAATTAGAACAAAATATTGCTATACAAAGATTTGAAGAGGCAAAAAAAAGAAAAAATAGACTTCTATTTGCACTACATGAGATAGATAACAATCAAAATTTCGGACTCTGTAAAGAGTGTGAAGAGGAGATTTTAATAGATAGATTAAAAATAGTGCCAGAGTCAATCTATTGTGTAGAGTGCCAAAACGAGCTACAAAAAAATAGATAGTATACTCACTTAACAACCCTATATTTTAAAAATATTTTATTATTTATGAGATCTTATTATCTCCTAAGTAAAGATATCAAAAATTAATTAATATTAGTTAGGAATAATTAAGTAAAATTTGTTAATATTCCACTAAAAAATAAGGATTTTTAATAATGAATAATATAGATCTAAATTCAGATATTTTTCAAGCAGAGCTAGAGAAGACTTGGAAATTTGTAGATAAGGTTAATGATCAGTTTGGTTTTGTACAAAACCCTGATGATGAGATAAACGAGGGGGTTGCAATGGGACTAGCTAGAAATAGACTTATCTATGGAAAAAGATATTGCCCTTGCTTTATTGTACAAGGCGAAACCAAAGAGGAGAGAAAAGAAGCCGAAAATAGAGTATGCCCATGTAAGCCAGCACTTGAAAAAGAGATTCCACAAGATGGTGTATGCCACTGCGGAATATTTTGCACATCAGAGTATGCAGAAGCTAAAGCAAAAAATAAAATAATAGAAGAGGTATCACATACCCACTCTAGAGGTTTAACACAAGATGAAGCTGCAATATTACTTAAGAAAGAGCAACTAGATGGTGATGAGATAGAGGCACTTATAGAGGCTAGAGAGCTCAATATGGTTGATTTTAAATTAATAGATGTTAGAGAGCCTATGGAGTTTCAGATGGGTAATATTAAAGGAACAGATGAGCTACTTCCAACAACTAAATTTTACGAGTGGCTACCGCAAATTTTAAATAGAAAAAATGAAAATATTATTCTATACTGCCATACAGGAAGCAGAAGCTACCAAGTACAACAAATCTTAAAAAGAGAGGGTATGGATGTTGGTAACTTTAGCTATGGAATTATTAGCTATCCTGGAGAGACAGTTAGGGGATAATATAGAGGGTTTAAAACCTTTTATATCCCAATATTAAAATCCATAATATACTATCGACTCATCATAAATAATTAATACTTATTATTAAGTTATTTATGATAAAATATATTTAGTATTAAAAAAGGGGGTAGTTTTATGGAGAAGTTAAGAGAACTACTAGTAAAAGAGAATCTACAAAGCAGAGAGCTATTAGAGTTACTTAAAGCTAGAAAAGAGGGTAAAATAAACTTTACTCTAATAGATATTAGAGAGCAATTTGAGTATGATGAAGCATATATAGATGGATGTGACGAACTACTCCCAACTAGTAAGTTTCAAGAGTGGGCTTCTAAGCTTTTAGAAAGAAAAAATGAAAATATAATTATCTACTGCAGAACTGGTAATAGAACAGGACAAGTACAATCTATACTAGCACAACATGGATTAAATGTTCCTCATTTAGTTTATGGAATAGTTGATTATCAAGGTGATCTTAAAAACATTCAATAATATATTACCTACTGACTGAGCTACTGGTATTGTAAATATTTGGGTTATTTAGAGGGTTCTATAGGCTTTGCAAATACTTATATTACAAATATTTTAATACCTTCAAGATTGCTAATAGTTATAAATATATTGCATAATCTTACATTTACAAAATAGATTGTAACTATTTAGGTTATTTAGAGGGTTCTATTAATATTAGCTAGCTAATATATGCTATATCTTATAAGAATTTTTAGATATAATGATGGGATTTAAACCTACTAAAGGGATATAATGAGTGATTTATTTGAGAACAACTTAGTTGAAGATATCAATATTGAAGATAGCATAAAAGGCAGCTATCTAGACTACTCTATGAGTGTTATTGTTGGACGTGCTTTGCCTGATGCTAGAGATGGACTAAAGCCAGTTCATAGAAGAATTCTTTTTGCAATGAATGAGCTTAATTTGTCTCATAGAGCTTCTTATAAAAAGTCTGCAAGAATTATTGGTGATGTTATAGGTAAATATCATCCTCATGGCGACAATTCAGTTTACGATGCACTTGTAAGAATGGCACAAGAGTTCTCAATGAGAGAGCCTATTGTAGATGGTCAAGGTAACTTCGGCTCTATTGATGGAGATAATGCAGCTGCAATGAGATATACCGAAGCTCGTATGACTAAAATAGCTGAAGAACTTCTTAAAGATATTGAGAAAGATACTGTAGATTTTGTTCCAAACTACGATGATAGTATGAGCGAACCAGATGTTCTACCAAGTAGAATACCTAACCTTTTACTGAATGGCTCTAGTGGTATCGCAGTTGGTATGGCAACTAATATTCCACCTCATAGACTAGAAGAGCTAATCGATGCACTACTAGCATATCTAGAAGATGGAGATATAAGTATAGAACAACTTTTAGAGTATATTAAAGGTCCAGATTTTCCTACTGGTGGGATTATTTTTGGTAAAAAAGGTATAGTAGATGCATATACGACTGGGCGTGGTCGTATAAAAGTTAGAGCTAAAACTCATATAGAACAAAATAAAAATAGAGAAGTTATAGTTATAGATGAGCTACCATACCAAGTAAATAAATCTAAACTTATAGAGAATATTGCACAACTTGTTAGAGATAAAAATATTGAAGGCATTAGTGAAATCAGAGATGAGTCTGATAGAGATGGAATTAGAGTTGTTATAGAGCTAAAACGTGATGCAATGAGCGATATAATACTAAATAATCTATATAAATCTACTCAAATGCAGACTACATTTGGTATTATTATGCTATCGATTGTAAATAAAGAGCCAAAAATTCTAGATCTTCCATCTATGCTAGAGATATTTTTAAAACATAGAAGAACAGTAATTATTAGAAGAACTATCTTCGAATTAGAAAAAGCAAGAGCTAGAGCTCATATATTAGAGGGTTTAAAGATTGCTGTTGATAATATAGATGAAGTTATAAGAATAATTAGAGCAAGTGCAAACGACGAAGAGGCAAGAGGCAACTTAATGCAGCGTTTCACATTAAGCGAAATTCAAGCTAGAGCAATTTTAGAGATGAGACTTCGTCGTTTAACTGGCTTGGAGATAGAGAAAATTGAAACAGAGCTTAGAGAGTTATTAGCACTAATTGATAAGCTACAATCTATCTTAAAAAGTGAAGAGAAGATTAACGAAATAATAAAAAATGAACTTATAGAGATTAAAGAGAACTATAGTACAAAAAGAAGAACAGAGATTATAGAGGATTATGATGATATAGATATAGAAGATTTAATCCCTAATGAGCCGATGGTTGTTACAATTACTCACAGAGGCTATATTAAAAGAGTACCAGTTAAGCTATATGAGAGACAAAATCGTGGTGGAAAAGGTAAAATTGCTCTTACAACATATGATGATGACTTTATTGAGATGTTCTTTACCTCAAATACTCATGATACTTTAATGTTTGTTACAAATAAGGGGCAGTTATATTGGCTAAAAGTTTATAAAATTCCTGAAGGTAGCAGAACAGCAAAAGGTAAGGCTGTTGTTAACCTAGTTAACCTAAAGCAAGATGAGAAGATAATGGCAATTATACCAACATCAGATTTTGACGAGAGTAAATCGTTAACTTTCTTTACAAGAAATGGTATTGTAAAAAGAACAACATTAAGTGAGTTTAGCAATATTAGAACAAATGGCGTTAGAGCAATTGTTCTAGATGAAGAAGATGAAATTGTAACAGCTCAAATTGCAGATACTAACTCTCAATATTTAATGATCTTTACAGCTTATGGGCAAGTAATTAGATTTGATTTAGATAAGACAAGAACTCAAGGTAGAAATACAAGAGGTGTAAGAGGAATTAAATTTAAAAGTGATGAAGATTATGTTGTAGATGCTAGTGTAATTGATAGTGAGAGCCAAGAGTTACTAACTGTTAGCGAAAAAGGTGTTGGTAAACGAACAAATGTTGAAGAGTATCGTTTAACTAATAGAGCAGGTAGTGGTGTTATATCTATGAAACTTAGTAATAAAACAGGCAAAAAAGTTGTAGGTAGTGTACTTGTCGATGAAGAGCAAGATTTAATGGCATTAACAAGTACAGGTAAGATGATTAGAGTAGATATGCAAACTATAAGAAAAGCTGGTAGAAATACTAGTGGTGTTATTATAGTAAATGTTGATAAGGGCGATAGTGTAGTAAGTGTAGCAAAGTGCCCAAAAGATAAAGTAGAAGATGATACTGAAATAGAAAATAATGACGGAGATGAGAGTAATGAGTAGAAAATTTAATGTAGCAGTTGTTGGAGCAACTGGTGCTGTTGGAGAGGAGCTTTTTAGAATATTAGAAGAGCAAAACTTTCCAGTAGGAGAGCTATTACCACTAGCAAGTGCTAAAAGTGCAGGTAGTGAGATAGAGTTTAATGGAAAAAGAGTAAAAGTCGAAGAGCTTACAGAGAGTGTATTTGATGGTAGAGATATAGATATTGCTTTCTTTAGTGCGGGTGGTAGTATTTCGGCAAAATATGCTAAATATGCTGTCGAATCTGGCGCAGTAGTAATTGATAATACTAGTCACTTTAGAATGGACTCAAATGTTCCATTAGTAGTGCCAGAGGTTAATCCAGAAGATATAGCAGCTTGGAGAGAAACAGGAGTTATTGCAAACCCTAACTGCTCTACTATTCAGATGGTATTAGCTCTTAAGCCTCTTTTAAACCTATATGGAGATATAAAAAGAGTTGATGTTAGCACTTATCAAGCAACAAGTGGTGCTGGTAAAAGTGGTATGGAGGAGCTTGTTCGCCAAATGCAAGACTTCTTTGCATTTAAATTAGATGAGAGCGAACATAAAGCTTTTTCTCACCAAATTGCACTAAATGTTATACCTCAGATAGATGTACCTATAGATAATGGATACACAAAAGAAGAGATGAAAATGACAAACGAAACTACAAAAATAATGGGTACAAATATACCTGTTAGTGCAACTTGTGTAAGAGTGCCAGTACTGAGAAGCCATAGTGAAGCTGTTACAGTTACATTTGCTAATAGCGTAAAAGTAGATCTTGAACAAGCTAGATTAGCATTGAATAATTTTGAAAATGTAGAGGTTATGGATAATCTAGAACAAGGTATCTACCCAATGCCAATTATTGCAACAGATACAGATATTACTTATGTTGGTAGAGTTAGAAAAGATATATTCCAAGATAATATTTTACATATGTGGGTAGTAGCAGACCAAGTTAGAGTAGGAGCAGCAACAAATGCTGTTAGAATTGCACAAAAGTGGATAGAGTTAGAGGATATTTAATGAAAGAGAAGCATACAGACAAAGAGCATTTAGAGATGGATTTAAAAAATCAATCTATGATAGAGAGTAGTTTTGAGACTGTTTTATGGAGTACAAGATTTTTTGTAATTTTGGCCGTTATATTTAGTATGATAGGTGGTATTTTACTATTTATTGTAGCAAGTGTAGATGTTGTGGGTGTTGCTAAATTGGTATTTAATGTTTATGTAAACCATGCACACCCAGAAAATTTCCATGAAGTATTGGTTAGTGATTTAATTGGAGCAGTAGACCTATATTTAATTGCTATAGTTTTGTTTCTATTTGGATTTGGTCTATATGAGCTATTTATTTCACAGATCGATATTGCCCAAAAAAGCCCTGCTTCTAAAATTTTAGAGATACACTCTTTAGATGAGCTTAAAGACAAATTGGCAAAAGTTATTATTATGGTTTTAATGGTTGGGTTTTTCAAGAGAGCTATGAATACAACTTATAGTGATGCAACAGAGATGTTAGCTCTTGCAGCATCAATATTTTTAATAGCATTAGCTTTTTATTTTATGCATAAAGGTGGTGGTTCACATGAGTAAAATTTTTATAGACGCGTGTCTTGGAAAAGAGACACCATACACTCCAGTTTGGATGATGAGACAAGCAGGAAGATACCTTCCTGAGTATATGGAAGTAAGAGCAAAAGCTGGAGACTTTTTATCACTATGCCATAACCCTGAAATGGCTTGTGAGGTAACTTTGCAACCTATCGATATTGTTGGTGTAGATGCAGCAATTTTATTTAGTGATATTTTAGTAATTCCAGACGAGATGGGCATGGACTTAAGCTTTGTAAAGGGCGAAGGACCAAAATTTTCAGACCCTCTTGAGAGTCAAGAAGATTTAGATAGATTAATAGGTGGTGAAGAGGCTGCTAGTAAATTAACTTATGTTTACGATACAATTAAGCTAATCAAAGAGAGATTATCAGATGACAAAGCTCTAATTGGCTTTTGTGGAGCACCATGGACACTTGCAACATATATGATAGAGGGGCAAGGTACAAAGACATATAATATATGTAAAAAGATGATGTACTCTAACCCAGAGTTACTACACAATATCTTAGCAAAAGTTACCGAAGTTGTTAAGCTATATATGGAAAAACAGATAGAAGCAGGTATAGATGTTGTTCAAATTTTCGATAGCTGGGCAAGCGCAATAGAGCCAAGTAAATATGATGAGTTTAGCTGGAAATATATGGTAGAGATTGCAGACTACTTAAAGAGTAAATTCCCAGATACTCCAATAATAATGTTCCCTAAAGGCGTAGCATCATTTATAGAGCAAGATTTAGTATATGGAAACTTTGATGTATTTGGGGTAGATTGGTCAACTCCAATGGCACTTGCAAAAGAGAAACTTGGCGACAAATACGTACTGCAAGGAAATATGGAGCCAACAAGACTATATAGCAAAGAGGCAACAAAAGAGTGTGTAGAGTCTCTTGCAGAGCTTATGAAAGATGGAAGACACATCTTTAACTTAGGTCACGGAATATTGCCAGATGTACCAGTAGAAAATGCAAAATATTTTGTAAAACTGTGCCAAGAAGCTAGCAAAAGAGATTAATCTCTTTTCTGCTTACAAACTAATTTAACATATTAAAACTTTTAAAATATTTACTCAAAAAAAATATTTAATTTACAAGTTTTACAAGAAGGCTATTAAATGAATTAGCAAAATGGTGTGCATCTTTTTGACTAAATGCTTTAGGACCTTTTGTTATCTCTCCACTCTCTCTAATACTCTCCATTAAATTTCTCATTGCTAATAACTGTTTTATATTCTCTTTAGTATAAAGTTCACCTCTATGGTCTAGTGCATATGCATCTAAAGATATAATAGCATCTGCAAGTGGAATATCAGCTGTAATAACAAAGTCGCCTCCACTACATAGCTCTACAATCTTTTTATCTGCAACATCAGCACCCTGCTCTACTATAATATACTCTATAAATTTGCTACTGTTACCAATAGAAATTTTTTTATTAGATACCACCTTTGTCTCAATACTCAGCCTCTCTATTGCTCTAAAAACAATAGTCTTTAACAAATTAGGAAAAGCATCGCCATCTATAAATAGTCTCATTTTACAAACTCTTTAACCCTACCAACCTCGCCAGTTGATAACCTTACTTTAATACCATGCGGATGAGTAGCCGACTTTGTCAAAATCTGCACAACCTTGCCATAGGTTAAGTACCCACTAGCCTGATCCTCTTTTAAAACAATTGCAACATCCATACCACACTCAATATCTGACCTTTTTTTACCTTCTAATATATTAGACTCCTTAAAAAACTTAACAAGAGTATAGCAAAATATTGTTATAATAGAGTTCTTTAATAGATATATATTTTAAAGATTATATTTATTAAGTTATGCAAGAGCTATAATATAAAAAAGATTAATAATGAAAAAAAACATATACATAAAACTATTTTTCATACTAATATTTACTTTAACTACTCTATCTGCAAATACTCTATCTAAACAAGAGTTTACTATACTTTTTAAAGATAATTTAACTAAAAAATATACAAAACAATCCTTTAAACTATGTGGAGAGTTATGCATAAATAGCGATGATGACATTATATATTTAGATAATGCCTATAAAGAGTATACATTAAGTAAAGATAGCTTTAATAATATCTTTTCAAGACATACTTACTCTTTAAAAAATAGTAAAAATCTATTTAAAAGTGGCAAGAAAGATGAAATACTGCCCGTAGTTAAATCTAAAGAGTATATACAAGAGCTTAAGTTAGCATTTAAAAAGTTAAATAAAGTTAACGATATTTATCATCGTAAAATTTCAGACAATCTTTATCTACTTTATGTATTCGACACTCCTGAAAGTATGAAATATGTTACAAATATCGATATCAAGAGGCTAAAACTTGAAAATATAAAAGAGATAGCAGTTGAAAATTTAACTAAATATTATAACAATATTGGTGCTACAATTATTCATAAAGATATTAAAAATAGCAAAGGAGTATATATTTTATCAGCAAAACATAATTACGAAGCATCTATAATTGTTAATAAAAAGTTTTTGATAGATAAAGGCATTAAAATAGAAGGAGATATTGTAATATTTATTCCTGCAAGAGATGCTGTAATGATTGTAGATAGCAAAGATAAAGTCGCATTAAAAGTTGCATCTACTATCTCTAAAAAAGGGTATAGTGAACTACCCTACAAAATATCGCCATATGGATATATATTAAAAGATAAAAAAATAGTTAAATTAGTAAATGATTAAAATATTTTTTTAATAGATTAAAAAGCTCGAAAATAGCACTTTTCACTTGTTTCTCTTCAAGGTTTTGCATAATCAATCACCATATTTTTCTCTAATTTTTTCAAATTCTTATTGTGTTAACATTTTATTATTTCCTAACGGTTGACTTGAACTGTAAATTTTCGATAGAAAATTTATTAGTTCCAAGGTTTTGTTAGTAGATTATATATCAATACTGTCAAAACCTTCATATCTTTTAAATGATAATAAATATAAACTTTTCAACATATTACTATCTATTTCTTGAAGTTCTTGAAAAACACTGTTTTCTATGCCATTTTGTTGGATATCTTCCAATACATCATCCATAACTTTTGGCAAAGCTTCCACTAACTGTTTAAAGCCTTCTTTTTCTCCAGTTACTAACTCATAAAATTTATCAATAGAAACTCTTCTTATTTTATCATGAGAAATAGATTCACCATCTAATGAAATTTGCCAAGGTATATTTTGTGATTTTTTTGCTATTACTTCAACAAGCATACATATTGCCTCTGGTTCATTATTTATTTTACTAGACATTCTCATATATGTTTTTTGTGATGAAGATGAGTTCATAGTATTATGTTTATTTTTCATCTCTACATAAATCTTTTCTATTTCGTTCACAACATCAAAACCTTGTTGAGGAACAGTCCAGTTTGTTTTTTTTGTATCTTTATGATAAATATATTTAAAAATATTTTGCTGAAAATATCCTATGTTATTACTATTTGTTTTATCCATTTGTCTAATTGATTCAGATTCAATTATTTCTTCAATAGTTTTACCGTAAACTTTGGAATCAAATGTCAATTTAATAGGGTCTATTAAATTTTTATTAAACTCTTTTAATGTTATTTTGAACCTATATTTTAGTATAGTTTCTTTTACATGATTAAATAAGTCTTCATCTCTTATAAAGCTTAAATTGTAGTTTCTCATATATTCTTTCTCCTTTAATTTATCTAAATAATTAGTAATTGACAATCCAACTTCTTTTGCTAAATTGACTGGTACTGCATTACCAATTTGTTTGTATTGTTGTGTAATAGGTCCTTCAAATACCCAATCATCCGGGAATGATTGAATTCTTGCATTTTCCCTTACACTAAATGGTCTAAGCTCATCTGGATGACATCTTTCTGTTTGTTTTTGAGCTGGAGAACACAAAACAGTAAGACCTGGTTCATCCCAAGATAATCGTCTTGCTATTCCCGTTCTTCCACCACCCATAAAATAAGTAGTTTTCATATATTCCCTTGCAATATCATCAGGTAAATCCCTCCAACATCCACCGGGCTTAACATGTTTTAATACTGCTTTTTTAGCCTCATTGTATGTTGCGCATTCAGACTTTGGAACATTTTTTAAGACATCTTTTAAAGTTAGTTTTTTAGTATGTGGTTTTGGAAATTTAAACTCTTCTCCTATTTTTTCTTTTATATCTTTTCTTATCCCTACAATAACAACTCTTTGCCTTTTTTGAGCTACACTATAATCAAGAGCATTCAAAACTTTATAGGTTACATCATAACCAACATCTTCAAATACATTTATCATAGTTTTAAATGTTTTACCTTTATCATGAGTAACTAAGCCCTTTACATTTTCAGCAAAAAACATTTTTGGTTTTAACTCATCCAAAATCAATGCAAAATCATAAAATAAAGTTCCTCTAGTATCATCGATACCTAGTCTATTTCCAGCATAACTAAAAGATTGACATGGATATCCACCTGATAGTAAATCTATCTCTTCATTATCTTTTAAATATTGTTTAATTCCAATTTGAGATATTTTAGTAATATCACCCTTTATAATATTCCAATTTGGTCTATTTTTTTTCAAAGTTTCACAAGCCCACTTATCAATCTCTAAAACTGCTTTTGTTTTAAATCCTGCTTGTTCTAAACCTAGTGCTAATCCTCCAGCACCTGCAAATAATTCTACTACATTATATTTATTAATCATTTTTCCTTGTATCATGACTCAAAATTCATCCATTTATAATATTTTCAATTTGTTCAAATTTATTCATTTCATAATCATCAAAACTTGCTTTTATATCTCTATCTTCTTCGTTATCATAATATTCTATTATTTTATTTGGTACTCCATAATCACTTGCTAATTTTCCTTTTTCTGAGGTTGAATTATATTCTAACTTTACAAGTAATTTATCTATTCCAGTAATATCATCAAGAGATTTATTTAATCTTTGAGATTCTAAAAATTTATACATCAAGTTAAAAACACCAAGATATTTTACTAACTGATATTTTAGTACATTATATACAAACTGTGATGACTCCCTTATTGCTTCATCTGTTGATTTACTTTGTTTGTCAATCTTGTATCTAACCGAACCAATAAAACCATCTTTTAAATAAAAATATAAAAGATGAGTTAAAATTGATGCTGAACCATCTTCATTTGGTCTTGATAGTCTTTGTAGTTGTTCATTTTTAATAATTGGTCTAATAACCCATAAAAAATTATTAAATCCATTATAATCAAGAGTTAAGTTATAAGCAATTTTTCTTATAAACTCTTGAATAGCTTTGTAGTTAGCAGGATAATTGATAGATAATATTTTTAAATTGTCATACACATCGATTTTATCACTATAAGAAATTACCTTATACATATTCATTATTTCATCTGGTATATTTTTTTCTCTATATTGTTTTATAACTTCTTCTTTCTTTAACTTATCATTATTAGTTAAAAACTCATCATCTGTTATAAAATAATCAATTTCATCTTTAATTGAACTTTCATCATAATTTTTGTGTTTAATTTCATCATCTGAACCATCTATTATTTCTTTGAATTCTTTATTAATTATTAAAACTCTGCCACTATAATGATACAAGAACCTTCCTGCTCTTCCAGCAATATTTTTTGCATCAAAAGTTTTTAAAGGTTTATTTCCTTTATTTGCACTTAATACAAGAAGATTTTTTGCAGATGTATTTACACCTTCCGTAATAGTAGTAGTTGATATTAGAACATTAATATCGCCATTATTAAATAAGTTAATGATTTCTTTTTGAATATATTTAGGAACTAGCCCATGATGAATACCAATTTTATTTTTTAATCCTAAGATTATACTCCAATCAGGTAATCGAAAAGTATTTTCTAAATGTTCTATTAGTTCATTAAGTCTGGTACTATTTTCTTCATTAGAAGTATTGAAATTAATAATTTCTTTAGTTTTAGTTTCAGCTCTTGACGGTCCACTAGTATAAACTATTGTATTTTCATCAATATTTCTAATATCTTTAATAATTTTACCTAGTCTCTCACCAGTTTTTTTACTGCTGTATCCTGATAAATCTATTATCAACTTATCATCAATTACTTGTTTACCACCATTTCTAATAATATTAAAACTTTTATTAACAATTTCAAATTTATTATAATCGACTAATTCAAAATTGTTTTTATCTAAAAAGTTATTAAATGACTGATTCTTTTCCTCATTGTTTCTATTAGGAAAGTTAATATACGGTCCGACCAATAAAATATCATTACTGTTAAGTAAGAGATTGTGTAGAGCAACTCTATAAGCCGTGTCCCTTTCATTTTCCTTATTTACACTATCAATAAGATACTCGTTATCAATTTTATATATTTCATCTATAAAAACAAAATCAATACTAATATCAATGCTCTTATCCATAAACGATAAGAATCTTTCAGGTGTATATATGAAAATATTATTCTCACCGATATTTTCTACATCACTTAATGTATGAATAGTGAAATTTTCTTGAAAATCACTACATAAGTCATTAGTTAGTAATTTTTCATAGTTTTCTGATAATAAAGCAATAGTTGGAAAAATAAGAACAATATTTTTATATTGCATTTTTTTAATTATTTCATAAATAAGAAATGTTTTACCAAATGAAGTACTAGCAGATAAAAAAAATCTATTTTGTTTATCAATATCAAAAAGGTTTAAAACTTCTTTTTGATATTTATGTATTTTGATATCTTTATCAATATGAAGGGTACTTTCATAAATTATTGATGATAAAGTATTTAAATCATATTCGTTAAACTCTAAATTATGATTAAATTTATCAGAAAGTAAATCATAATAATGTGGGATTCCTGCTATATTTGAAATATATTTTAAAAACTTTAAATCTGATGGGGTTAATTCAATATCTTTAATCTTATCAAAATATCCACAAACTATAGTAATAAATTCATAATTAGGTATTTCCTCTCGAAAATATTTATTTAATGCTTTTACGACAATAGAGGCTTCTTTAATTCTATCCATTTAAGTACCTCCTGTTTGACTTTTTTAACTTCACTTATTGGTAAAAATATAAAAAATAGTTTATAATTAATTGATAAATTGTATGTTTTTAGTGCAAATTTTTCATTTATTTTATCTACGGCTTTTTTAATTCTTTCATGGTAGTTGGGATTGCTATCTGGATAAACTAGCAAAATAGGATAAACCAAAGTCATATTGTGCTTTTTTACTTCATTAATTATTTGAATAGGTGTGCCATCCCATTTGTTTAAAATTTCTTCAATTTTACTATCTTTTATAGCAAAATTATTTCTAAAATTATTCATAGCTACAATATTATTTTTTAAATAATCATCGGTAAAGGCTTTATCTAAGCCATCAATAGCACTTTTTGCACCGCTATATAATGTATCTCTAAATTTTACTTCACCAAACCATAATTCAACAACACCATCATTTTCAATTAAATGATATGAATCATAACCTTTTGTTTCTGAGTTTTCTAAAGGATTAAAAAAATATCCCCTTGATATAAGTGGATTGGCTCTATAAATATGATGTAAAAATGAATAAAGTAAAACTTCACCAAAAAATCCATATTTTAATTTTGTTAATGGCTCGTCACGTTCATCGTATCTAATTTTAGTTTGTAAGGCAATAGGTAAATAGTCTTTTTTAGTTAAATCAAATTCATTAAAAGAGTATTCAATTATTGAATTATAGATAAGTTTAATTAAGTCATTATCATTACTGTAATCATAGCAATCATCTTTGTGGTTACTTAAATTTACTTGGTCGATTTTATCTGTATTATTGGGAAGTGAATATTTATAAATAATTGTTTTATCAATTAATTTTTTTAATGATTCCCTCAATATAAACTTCCTTAATTATTTTATTAATTTTAGCTAAATTTGAATTAAATAGTCTTAATACAAATTTATATTTCAATGCTCTACTAACTATTTATTAGAAGATATTATACACCAATTCTATTAATAATAGTATAATAGTAAGACACACCTTTTGTCTTACTAATTGGTATAAGTAACAGTAAGTAACAGTATGTAATAATATTAGAAATTAAAAGGATTATTTTCTAATAACAAAAAACTTCCTTGAAAATAAAGCTTTTTATGCAATATTTTTCTTCTTACAAAGATAGAACTTTTGGCATACATATATACTTATCTCTTAAAAGAGCCAACTCTAAAGTATAGATATTAGCTCTTCTACAACTTTAAAGGTCTTAGTTACAGAGTTTATCTCTACATACTCTCTTTTAGAGTGTGGATATCTAATATTTGGTCCTATTGATACAAAATCTATATTAGAAAACTTTTTAGATAGTACTCCACACTCTAGTCCTGCATGTATTGCTTTTAGTTCGCACTTGCCAAACTCTTTCTCTACTACTTTTTTAACAATTTTAGTAAAGCTATTTATATCTGGTCTCCATGCTGGGTAGTTGTCTTCTATTTTTGTGATAAAATTAAAACTATTTAATATACTTATTGTTTCACTATTTATGCTCTCTAAACCTTCTGAATCCATTGCTCTTGTTGTTGCAATTAACTCTAGTTTATTACTCTTTACTGAGTTAATTTGTGCTAAATTAATACTAATATTTGGTATCTTAAACTCTCTATTATCATCTACAACTCCATGAGGAAATATATCTACTAAATCTAAAATAGCTTGACTCTTTTTAAATACTTTTGGTGACTCGTTTAGCTCTCTTATCTCTACCATTTTATTTGATACTATCTTGCTAGTAGTAACAATAATAGCTACTGCATTTGATGGTATAGAGTTTCTACGCTCTCCTGCATATATTGCTGATATATAGACCTCATCTAAACTATTTATAAAAGTAAATAACTCTTTAATTGCATTAGGAATAGCTTTATCAATATCTACACCAGAGTGTCCACCTGGTAATCCTTTTATAGAAACTTCATAGCATTTACCATCAACTTCTATAAGCTCATCTTCTATAGTCGCAACAATATCTGCACCACCAGCACAACCAATATAGACTTCTGCTTCATCTTCGCTATCTAAATTTAAAATATATTTACTCTTTATATTTAGCTCTAAATTTTTTGCACCTATTAAACCGACCTCTTCATCATTTGTAAATAGATACTCTGCATCTACGCCTCTATCTATCAACTCTAGCATCATAGCAATTGCTATGCCATTATCTGCGCCTAGTGAAGAGTTTTTAGCTCTAAGTGTATCTCCTTCTATTACTGGCTCTATATTTGGTGCATCTCCAACACATACCATATCATAGTGTGCTTGTAGGGATAATTTTGGATTATCTTTAAAAACTAAAATATTATCAAAACTATCTATAGTAATTTTGTATCCTCTACTCTTTGAGAACTCTATAATATAATCTCTCATTTTCTTAGTTTTAAAGCTACATCTAGATATGTTTATAATCTCTAAAAATCTCTTTACTATCGGGTTCAAACTTTGCTCCTGTAAATATTTTTATAATAGTATATATTTTTTTGATATAATACAGTAATAGAATTAAATGTGCAAAGGAAAAAAATGAATTACTATAAAATTTTTGGTATCTTATTTATGATATATGCATTAAGTACAGTAGTTAGTGGGAGTTTTTAATGGCTAAAGCTAAAAAGATGAAACAAGCTATATTTAAACCCAAAGCAAAAAGAGCTACTCTTATTTATATCTTTTTATTACCAATGTTTGTATCTACAATTCTGGAGCTCTTTAATAGTAACTATTTACCTTTTTTAACTAAATTAGTAGGTTTTGCTCTATTAGTTGGATCTGCAAAACTTATAGATAGAGGTCTAAACAATGAATTTATATATAATAGTGCAAACTTAGCTATAGCACCAAAAATTAAATATAAGCTAATTGGATCAATATCTTTAGTTATTGCACTAATCTTTATCTCTATATTAACAACCAATATTAACCCTATAAATTCTATATTTAGCTCTATAATTGGTGGAGTAGGAGCTTTTTTATATTATGGTAAAGACCCAACTATTGATAAACTACCTAAAGATAAGGGAGTAAACTATCAAAAAATTTTAGACTCATTAAGTAAGGCGAAAGATAAATTGAACTATATCGATAAAGAGCAAGAGAAAATAGAGGATATCGAGCTAAAGAGTGCAATTAAAAGTACTACAGCAAAAGCACACGAGATACTAAAAACGATAGAAGATGATCCTAAAGATATAACTATAGTTAGAAAATTTATGGTTGTATATTTAGATGGTGTTAAAGATGTTATTGCACAATATAACTCTATTGATAAAGAGCTATTAGATAGTGAATATAGATTAAGATTGATTAATCTTTTAAAAGACGCTACAACTCGTTTTGATAGTGAATTAGAGAGATTAAAATCTAACGAGATATTTGATTTAGATGTACAAATAGATGCACTAAAAGAGCAACTTAAAAATTAAAATAAAGGATAATTATGGATAAAAAAGTTAGAGATTTAATTGAAGCAACAGTTAAATACCAAGAGGCAAATCCTCCAGCGCCAATACCACAAGAGGAAGATAAGCTAAAAGAGGCTTTAGAAGAGATAGATTATTCAAATAGAAATTCAGTAATATACTTTGGTTCTAAGGCACAAGAGAGACTAGATGATATATCAAATAGAATGCTAGATGGAGTAAAGAATAAAGATACTGGAAAAAGTGGAGCACTATTAAACGAGATGGTAGCAACTCTTCGTGGCTTTGATATGGAGGAGTTTAATCCAAACAATAAATTAGCTTGGTGGCAAAAACTGGTTGGTTTTACAAAGCCTATTACTAAATTTATTCAAAAGTATGAAGATGTAAAAGAGCAGATAGATGCAATATCTAATAGCTTAGAGAAGCATAAAGCTAAACTTCAAACAGATATAGTTTCTTTAGATAAACTATATGATGCAAACTTAGACTACTTTAGACAACTAGAGCTATATATAAAAGCTGGAGATATAAAGTTAAAAGAGTTAGAGAGTAGTATTATTCCAGAGTTTGAAGTTAAGACAGAAGCTGGAGAGATGATAGATATACAAAATCTAAAAGAGATAAGAGGCTTTAGAGATGATCTAGAGCGTAGAGTACACGATTTAAAACTATCTCGTCAAGTTGCTATGCAGGCACTACCAAGCATTAGACTAATACAAGAGAATGATAAATCTCTAATTAATAAGATTAGCTCTACTTTAGTAAATACTATTCCTTTATGGCGTAATCAGTTAGCGCAAACTGTTACAATATTTAGAAGTCATGATGCTGCAAAAGCTATAAAAAATGCAAATGATTTAACTAATGATCTACTAGAGCAGAGTGCCGAAGGATTACGAGAAGCGAATAAAGAGGTAAGAGAGCAGATGGAGAGAGGTGTATTTGATATTGATAGTATTAAAAAAGCAAATCAAACACTTATAGATACTCTTAATGACTCTATAAAAATTGCACAAAATGGTAAAGAGGCAAGAGAAAAAGCAGAAGTAGAGCTAGAGAGTACAGAGATAGCACTAAAGGAGGCTCTTCTTGCTACCAAGGCAAAACAAGAAGCACTAGCACAAGGCGAAAAAGTAACTATATAATTTATAGGAGATAAGCAAGGGAATTTAATGAAAATATTTAGCTGGTTATTTAGTGATTTTATAAATACAATTAACCATAATGGAAATTTAGATAAAATTATCTACAAAGTTCCTATAGATGGTAGAGATATTATATATAATTGTAGAGTCAAAATAGCTAACAATTATGCTCTTATTATCAATTTAAACCATGAAATATATGATATTATAGATAAAGGTGAACATATACTAAATATAGATACCCTACCAAATATAGCTAAAGAGTTAAATTGGCAGAGTATTAGAGATGGTGTATTTAATGCTGATATTTACTATATAAAGCTAGATAGTTTTAATTTACGTTTGTCAAACAAATCTCCGTTTTTAATAAAAGATTTAAAAAATAATATAATAAGAGTTAATATGGAAGGGAGTATAGAGATATCTATATCTAATCCTTATAAATTTTTAACTCATATATTAAGAAAAGGTATAAAATTATCTAATAAAAGGATAGTTAAATATTTAGAGAGACTATCTCTCGCAATACTTCCAGATATTATTGCCAACAGAACAATACCACTCTTTGAACTCTTACAAAATAAGATAGAGTTAAATAAATTTTTAGTTAACTCTTGTAATAGTAGGATAAGTGAAATTGGTCTGTATGCTACATCTATAGATATAAGAAAAAGTATATTTAGAATTGAAAAAAAAGGAAGAGAGAGTATAGTTAGTACTAAAGATGAGAATATTAAAAAATACTTTATTATTAATAACTCTCAAGTAGATGGAGCATATAGCAAAAAAGATATTACTAATCTTATTGATAACTCAAAACTTAAACCTAATAGTTACATATGGAGAGAGGGATTAAAAGATTGGATAAAAATTATAGATTTAGTAGATTTCGAATGAAACCACTAATTATAATAGATGATATATATCTACAACACTATACAATTGATCATCCTGAATCAATTAGCAGGTTAGTAGCTATCTATAAAAAGTTAAATAAGTTTGGTGATAAAATAGATATTTTATCTTCTATTGAGGCATCTAAAGAGCAAATATTAACTGTTCATACAATCAAACACTATAATAGAGTAGAAGAGGCATCTAAAAATAGTGACTATTTAGATATGGATACTCCAACATCTAAAGATAGCTTTATAGCAGCTAAATATGCAGTCGGTGCTGGTATAAAGGCATTAAACTTAATAAACTTGGGGAAATACAGATTAGCTTTTTGTCTTGTTAGGCCACCAGGTCACCATGCAACACCTAACAAATCTATGGGGTTTTGTCTCTTTAATAATATTGCTATTTCTGCTAAATATGCCCAATCTATTGGTTATAAACGAGTATTTATTATAGATTTTGATGTTCACCATGGAAATGGAACACAAGATACTTTCTATAGTGATAGTTCTGTTTTTTACTTTAGTACACACCAAGCCTTTACATATCCAGGCAGTGGAGACCCAAGCGAAACAGGAGCTAAAGATGCAAAGGGATATACATTTAACTATCCACTCATGCCAAACTCTACAGATAAAGAGTTGATAGAGGCTTATAGAGAAGAGTTACCACCTTTAATTAAAACATTTAACCCAGATATTATATTAATATCTGCGGGATATGATCTACATGAGAGTGACCCATTAGCTATGTTAGATATAACTTTTAATGGAATAAAAAAAATGATGAATATAATACTATCACAGAATCCCAATATACCTAAAATACTATTTTTAGAGGGAGGTTATAATATTGATGCCTTAGCCATAAATATAGAAAATAGTATCGACTCTATGATAGATGCAAGTAAAATATCTACACTTTAAGGCTCTTACTTCTACTATTTATGGTTAGATACTTTCGTCGTTTTCTTTACTTTTAGTATCATTATTATCTACATTTTTATCAAGTGTAGATTGTGGTCCTAGTAGTTCAGGATCATCTTCATTACCCTCTAAACTAAATGGTTCTGGTTTTAAGTTGTACTTCTTATCTCTTACAACTACCTTATCTTTTTTTATAGGAGTAACTCTACTCTCTTCACTAGTCTCTTCTGCAACAGTAGGTACAATAACTGTTAGATTACCATCTTTATTTTGATCTTTAGGTTTTGGTTGGGAAGTTACTGAACAACCAATAAATAGTAGTGATATTGATGTAACTAATGCTACCTTTAAGTACATCTAGCTCTCCTTATGTATATGATTAATTGATTTTACTTGACTTTTGTTAAAATTTTGATAAAATCCATCTAAAAAAGTAGGATTATTATGAATATAGTAGTAAATGGTGAAGAGTTAAGTTTTGAAAAAGAGTTAACTATAGAGGAGCTATTAAATTATTTAAAAATAGAGGATAAAGTTATGGCAGCTGCTATAGATATGAATATTGTTAAAAAAGAGAAGTGGAGAAGTTTTAATATTAAAGATAAAAGTAAAGTAGAGCTACTTCACTTTGTTGGAGGTGGTTAATTTTTTTTAACTTTCTCTTTAACTTTCTCTTTTGATTTCTTTAGAGGGTTAGAGTCTAGTGTAGATTGTGGTCCTAATAGTTCTGGGTCTGTTTCATCTTTCTCTATGCTATAAGGCTCTGGTTTAATCTTCTTTTTTATATGTTTTGTTTTACTCTTTTTTAATACTTTTTTACTACTTTTATAGACACTATTTTTACTTTTTTTACTTTTCTCTCTTCTACTTGGAGCTATAGTTTTATTCTCAATAAACTTCTCTTCTACTTTTAACGTAGATGGTGTTGGTTTATATAGCTTTTTACTTTTTCTATTAATATCTCTATCCTTTTGACTTTTATGGTAAATTTTTTGCTTTATTTTATCAATTAAACATCCATTCATAACAACAGAGATCAAAGCAACCGACAGTATTATTTTTATATTCATATATATCCCTTATGTGTAACTATTATTATTATTATATATTACTAGATATTAATTTTAGTTAAATAGTTATGACCACTACAGCAATAGCAAAGCCTTTATCATGAGAGATAGATATAGATGAGTCTAAAATAGTAAATCTCTTATTTGTAATATAAAAGTGTGGTGCACCATAACTATCTTTTTTAATCTCAATATCTTTAAAATCTAACTCTTTACCAATACCACAACCTAAAGCTTTAGAGATAGCCTCTTTTGCAGCCCAATAACCTGCAATTGATTCTACTTTTTTAACACTTTTAATTTCATATTCTGTTAAAAATCTATTTAAAAATCTATCTCCAAACTTATCTATAGAGTTTTTTACTCTATCAATACTTACAATATCCGTTCCAATTTTAATGCCCATTACATCCACTCTATAATTTTTTCTACACTATTAGCTATATAAGTTTTTAGCTCACTCTTCTCTATAGGATTACTAGGTACTACTGCATTTGCAAATCCTTGTGTCTTTGCTTCTTTTAAACGCTGCAGCATATTTGGTACATCTCTTACCTCACCTGTTAAGCTAACTTCTCCAATAAACAGAGTTTTACTACTAAGTTCTCTCTCCCTAAAACTGCTTAAAATTGCTGCAATTATAGCCAAATCTGCACTTGTCTCTTGAATTTTAATACCACCAACTACATTTACAAAAATATCATATGTACCTAGTGGTAGATCTAATTTTTTCTCTAAAAGAGCTAATAGCATATTTAATCTATTACTATCAAAGCCTGTAGAGCTGCGTTTAGGATTTGCATAAGCTGATGTTACAAGAGCTTGTACCTCAATAACAATTGGTCTAGACCCTTCCATAATTATAGTTAGTGCAGAACCTGGCATTAATGACTCTTTATTAAAAAACCTCTCACTCATACTCTTTGCATCTCTAAGTCCACTACTATCCATTTCAAAAATACCAACCTCGTTAGTAGAGCCAAAACGATTTTTAAAGCTTCTAAGTAGTCTTAAATCACTATTTGTATCGCCCTCAAAATAGAGAACTGTATCTACCATATGCTCTAATACTCTAGGACCTGCGATTGATCCATCTTTAGTAATATGTCCTATTATGAATATTGGAATATTTTTAGATTTGGCAATACGCATAAGCTCAAAAGTTACTGCTCTAACTTGTGTTACCGAGCCTGGAGCCGATGGTACTTCACTGTTATATATTGTCTGAATAGAGTCTATAACTATAAAGGAGTACTCTTTACTCTCTATCTCATCTAAAATACTACCCATATTTATTTCTGCCAAAAGATATAATGTATCTATATTTGATCCTAATCTATCACCTCTAAGCTTTATTTGAGATGCAGACTCTTCACCAGATACATATAATACATCATAGTTATCTTTTGCTAGATTTCCAGCTATTTTTAAAAGAAGTGTAGATTTACCAATACCAGGACTTCCACCTATTAAAGTTAATGATCCATTTACTATACCACCACCTAAAACTAGATCTAACTCTTTAGAGTTGCTACTAAACCTCTTAATATCTTCTGCTTTAATTTTAGTAATAGATATAGCTTTAGAGTTAGATACTTTTACTTTTGAACTCTTTTTTAGATAATCAATCTGCTCTTGATTTAACTCTAAAAGTGAATCCCAGGAGTTACAACCCGGACATTTACCTGTCCATCTTGGAGATTGAAAGCCACAATTTTGACACTCGTAAACCACTTTCTTTTTTGCCATTAGAACCCACTTTTTAGTTAATTATATAATAAATAACTAATTTCTCGCATTAATTAACTAAAAAATGAAATAGATATAGTGATTTTTTTATATTTATGATATAATCAATATAAAGATTACAAAAGGGGAATTATAGTGAAGATAAACCTAAAAATGGCACTATTATTTACATATTTTACCACTTATCTTAGCGCTGAAAATATTTTAAAGTTTAAAACTCTAAGTTGGAATTGGATAACAGTTATAGTCTTAGCGATACTCTTTTTACTACTTATTTTCTCTGTTATGAAAGATATAAGAAGTAATAAAAATAAAAATAAAAACTCAATAATGCAAAAAAAATCTAAAGATATCTCTAATCGTAGCTATATTAATGACATAAATAATAGTCGGATAAACTCTACTAAAGAGTTAAAAGATGATATTGATACTCTATCTAAGGAGCTAGATGACATTGAAGGGATAGAGAGATTAAAGAGGAGATATAAAGAGATTTTTTTAAGTAATAAAGAAGAGGAGATTTTTTTAAATATTATTAATGATGAAAAAATTGGTACAGCAGAAGAGTTTAAGCTTAATAGTTTATTAAAAGGCTTATCTGAATTTAATATTACTAATCAACCAAATATAGTTTCAACCAATAGCAAACTATTTGCAAATAAAGATGCTATTTTAAATATAATCTTTTTACTAAACAAGCACCAAACTACAGAGCATAGCTACAAAGAGTCAAAATTTGATATCTATCTAGAAGAGGACCCTAACTCTTTAACTATAGATATAGATAGAGAGTTAAAATTAAATAGACATATTGAGACACTATTTTCTAATGAAATAGAGCCAATATACTCTAAAAAGTCTCATAAATATTATGGAGTATATCTATATCTAGTTAAAAAATTAGCTAATCAAATTAATGCTAAACTAATAATCAATAGTGATAAAGAAGATACATATAGAGTCTCTATATCGATTCCTATAGATATTAAATACAATAGTGTAGTTAAGACCATACCAAATAGAGTACTAAATAGAACAAAAAAAGCTCTTATTATTTCAGATTATGAGAGTGGTTATATATTATCAGAACACTTAAAGAGTTTAAATTTTAATGTAAAAATAGACTCTACAAAAAAACTAAATAAAGAGATACCAAACTTTATGGATTATGATATTGCCTTTATAGATGGTAGCTATTTTGAACCAATATTAACTGAATATCTAATTACAATAAAAAAATACTCTGAGTTAAAAGTTATAGCTTTATTAAGTGATGAAAATAAACTATATCCATCAAACCTAGTTGAAGAGAGAGTGGAAATAGAAAAAATTGATCAAGAACTATATAATAAGATAGAGAATATTTATGATAGTGAAATGGTAGATAAAGATTCTCATAAATTAGTAGATAACAACATACCTAAAAAAACCAATAAACTATCAAAAAGAGTTAAGATTTTAATTGCAGACGATGATAGAACAAATTTACATATTTTAGAGTATATGCTCAAAAAATATGATATAGATGTAGTTACGCATACTAATGGTGTAGATGTATTAACCTCTCTAAAAAAGGAGAGGTTTGATATGGTTTTATTAGATAGTATAATGCCTAGACTAGATGGCTACGAGACAATTAAAAAAATTAGAGAAGATGAAGAGTATAATGCAATTCCTGTAATAATACATACATCATTTTCAACAAATAAAAGTAGTATGGATAGTATATTTAAGATAGGTTTTGACTCTTATCTACCTAAGCCATTTGATAGTTCTGAACTAGATAAACTTCTAAAGAGATACCTCTCTATAGAGATAAATAGTAACACAAAAAAGAGTTTATTAAAACATAGAGATCGAGATAGTTTAAAAGAGTTTATAGTTATTTATGGTGAGAGCGATAAGATGCTTGAAAAGTATATTAAAGAGCATAGGGAGACTCAGGCACTATCTCTTTTGCAAGACTTAAAGAGTATTGCAAGAGATATAGATGCCAATGAGTTAGTTAGCTCTCTAATAGATATCGAGAGTGCAATTAATGATAATAGTATATTTGATAACTCACTAATATACTCAATGTCAAATAGATTACAGCTTCTTAAGAGTAATATTATTAAAGAACTTAGCGCTTAAAGTTATCTATTAATATAAAAAGTTAAGCTATTTTCTATATCTACTAACTCTTGTTAATACTTTGTATAGATTAGGTTTAAGTTAACTAAAAATCTCATCTAATATAGAGTTTATATACCACTTAACATCAAATTTTAATAGATCTTCTGGCTTTTCACCTACCCCTATATAATAGAGTGGCATCTTTAACTCATTAGCAATTGTTAAAAGAGCCCCACCCTTTGCTGTACCATCAAGCTTAGTTATAATAATTCCATCTATACCTATCATCTCATCAAATGCTTTAGCCTGATTAATAGTAGAACTCCCTTGTGTACCATCTAAAATAAGTATCTTTCTATGAGGTGTTCCACTTAAAGCTTTATCTGCAACTCTTACCATTTTTTTAAGCTCTTCTGAGAGATTAACTTGTGTATGTAGTCTCCCTGCCGTATCTATAATTACATTATCTATATCTTTTGCTATTGCAGACTTTATAGTATCAAATACTACTGCTGATGGATCATGTCCTTGTCTTGTTGCAACAATTGGAATATCTATCTTTTTAGCCCAACGACTAAGTTGTTCTATTGCTGCTGCTCTAAATGTATCACCAGCTCCAAGCATAACTCTCTTCCCATCTTGCTTATATAGATTTGCTAATTTAGATATTGTTGTAGTCTTTCCAGCACCATTTACACCAATAATCATCTCAACAAATGGCTTTTGATTCTCTGGATATATCCAATTTGCCTTATAATCAAATACAGCAACTAAAGAGTTATATAGTTGAACTCTACTAATTTGATCTGGCAGTTGTTCTAAAAGATTCTCTATTAATTCATATCCAACATCAGCCTCTAATAGTAGATCTTCTAACTCATCTTTATCTATTTTTTCTTTCTTTCTTTTTTTAACAGAATCATCTTCTGATCTGCCAAATGCCTTTTTTATAAAGCCAAACATTAATATCCTTATTGTTATAATACTTTAAGGTAACTCCATTACCGTACTAATTAAGTAAAAGATTATACCAAATATAAGGTTACATTAAATGAATAAAACAGAGAAAAAAAACTCTTTTAGAAAAGAAGCTCTATTAAAACTAAAAAAAAGAAGAGTTAATAACTATAAAATAGATAAAATATTAAACTTTAATCTATTAAATTTAATAAAAAGAGAGAAATACAAAGATATAATGCTCTTTATACCACTAAAAAGTGAACCCAACATTAAGCCCCTAATAAAGCTATTAAGAGAAAAAGGGTATAATGTGTATGTTCCTTTTATAAAAGGTGACAGTTTTAAACTGGTAAAATATAGATTACCAATAAAAATAAAAAAATTTGGAATAAAAGAACCAAACTATTCATTAAGAGAAATAGATAAAATAGATATTGCAATTGTTCCACTACTTGGCGTAGATAGAAGCTATAGAAGAGTAGGTTTTGGCAAGGGAATGTATGATAGATTTTATGCAAAAAATAATAAAAAAATAGGATATACTATATTTTTGCAAAGATATATATATTACACCAATAGCTTAATAACAAACAATTATGACATAGCTGCAGATGCTATGATTGCAAAATCATTTATTGAAATAAAATATATTAGAGACTCTAAAATATAAAGGATTAACTTGACACCCATTATCATTGGTTTAATACTTATTAATGTTGGTATAGCTATTGGATGGCTTATTTCTAAACTATATGCTCGAAATAGATTTAAAGTGTATGAGCTAGAGGCAAAAGCTAAAGCAAATGTTATAAAAAATGAAGCAGATAAACTTTTACTAAATAATAGAGAGAAGCTAAAAGAAGAGGAGCTAAAACTTCAGCAACTAGAGTTACAACTTAAAGATAGAGAGAACTCTCTCGAAAGACAAATAAGAGCAATAAATGAAAGAGAGTCTAGATTAAACGAGTTAAATATTGAAAAAAGTCAATTGATAACTAAACTATCTAATAAACTATCTGCTGTATCATCTATGACAAAACAAGAGGCAAAAGATGAACTCTTAAAGATTCATAAAGAGGAGATAAAATCTGATTTAGCTAAAGAGTCTAGAAAAATGATTAAACATGCAAAAGTAGAGCAAGAGAAGAGTGCTAATTATATGTTAGCACAAGCTGTTGCAAGATATGCTGGAGACTTTGCAGGTGAGAGATTAGTTAACACAATTAATCTACCAAGTGATGAACACAAAGGTAGAATAATTGGCAAAGAGGGTAGAAATATAAAAGCACTAGAGCAGTTACTTGGTGTAGATATTATTGTAGATGATACACCTGGTGTAATTTTAGTTAGTAATTTCAATCTCTATCGTAGGGCTATTGCAACAGAAGTAATAAAAAGGTTAGTCGAAGATGGAAGAATACATCCAGGTAAGATAGAAGAGATACATCAAAAAGTACAAATTGAGTTCGAACAAAAAATCTTTGAAGAGGGTGAAAGAGTTATTTTAGACTTAGGATTATACCCAATGCATGAAGAGCTAATTAAGTTGCTAGGTAAACTAAAATATAGAGCAAGTTATGGGCAAAATACTCTACTTCACTCTTTAGAGGTAGCTAGACTATCTAAGTCATTAGCAGCTGAAATGGGTGGAGATGAAAAACTTGCACTAAGAGCTGGTTTACTGCACGATATAGGTAAAGCTTTAACACAAGATTTCGATGGAAATCATGTAGATTTAGGTGCTGATTTATGCAGAAAGTATAATGAACACCCAATAGTAATTAATGCAATTTATGCACACCATGGGCATGAGGAACCACTCACAGTAGAGAGCGCAGCAGTTTGTACGGCCGATGTACTAAGTGCTGCAAGACCTGGTGCTAGGAGAGAAGTACTAGAGAGCTTTACTAAAAGAGTTAAAGAGTTAGAAAAAATTGCACTAAGTTTTAATGGTGTAATGCAAGCATATGCAATTAATGCAGGTAGAGAGATCAGAGTCTTTATCGACTCTATGGAGGTTGATGATAATGAACTAACACTTCTAACTCATAATATTGCAAAAGATATAGAGAAAAAATTGCAATTTCCAGGAACTATAAAAGTAAATGCTATAAGACAAACACGAGCTATAGAGTTTGCAAAATAGTAATAAATTTAAATTAAAGGACAAGAATGAAACGAGTAATAACTGTACTATCACTTCTAGCTACACTTGCTAGTTCAAACATAATTCTAGATACTAACTATGGAAAAATAGAGTTAAAACTATTTAAAAAAGCTGCACCATTAGCAGTTGAAAACTTTACAAAGTTAACCGAAAAAAAATATTATGATGGTATTATATTTCATAGAGTAATAAAAAACTTTATGATACAAGGTGGTGATCCAACTGGTACAGGAACTGGTGGAAGCTCTATATGGAATAAAGAGTTTAAAAATGAGTATGCTCCAAACCTAGTATTTGATCAGCCATATCTACTCGCTATGGCAAATAGAGGTCCAAATACAAATGGTAGCCAATTTTTTATTACAGTAGCATCTACTCCTTGGTTAAATGGTCACTACACAATATTTGGAAAAGTTATTAAAGGTAAGAAGATTGTAGATAAAATTAGTCATGTAGAGACTGTAAAACCAGGTGATAGACCAGTTAAAAAAGTTATAATTAACAAAGCTTATATTACAAAATAGATGAACTTAGATAACCTACGACAAGAGCGCCAAAAATGGCTCTCTTGGAAAAATATAACTCCTATAAAAATAGCATTAGACTCACTCTCTCAAGATGATGTAGTAGATATAGTACTTTCCGATAATATAGAGATTGTTGTAAAAGATAATCAAAATATAGAAGCTATAACAGAGTGTGCAAAATTAATGAAACCATGGAGAAAAGGTCCATTTAAAATTGGATCTTTACATATAGATAGTGAGTGGAAAAGCTTTATAAAATATAATCTTTTAGAGCCTTATTTTGATTTAAAAGGAAAAATAGTAGCAGATGTTGGATGCAATAATGGATACTATATGTTTAGAATGTTAAACCATAAACCAAAAAAAATAGTTGGTTTTGATCCATCGGCACTAAACTATTTGCAGTTTAATTTTATAGATAGATTTATAAAATCAGATATTACTTATGAAATGCTAGGTATTGAGCATATTGAATTTTATGAGTATAAATTTGATACCATCTTCTGTTTAGGTGTGCTATACCACCGTAGTGACCCAGTTGGTTCTCTTAAATCTCTATATAAATCACTAAATAGTGGTGGCGAACTAATTCTAGATACTTTTATGATAGATGGAAAAGATGATATATGCTTAACACCAAAAGCTAGATACTCTAAAATTCCAAATATATACTTTATTCCAACTATAAGTGCTTTAGAAAATTGGTGCTTTAGGGCAGGTTTTAAGAGTATAGAGGTGTTAGAAATTAAAAAAACTGACCTAACAGAGCAGAGAAAAACTGACTGGATAGATTCTCAAAGTCTAAATGATTTTTTAAATCCAGCAGATCCTAACCTTACAGTAGAGGGGTATCCAGCACCTAAAAGAGTATATATTAAAGCTATTAAGTAGGCTCTGTATAGATAAATAAGTAACTTTATGTCAATGCTACTAAGAGTTAATCTCTATATATATTGTGACTCCCCAAATAGAAGCTATAAATATAAAAGTTAGTAGTACTGCAAAAGATCCAATATCTTTTGCCTCTTTAGCTAACTGATGGTAATCTTTAGTAACTAAATCTACTACTCTCTCTATTGCACTATTAAAAGCCTCGGCAACTAGTATAAGCCATGTAGAAAAAAATAGAATTAACTTAGTTAGAAAACTTATATTAACAAAATATAGTGCTACTCCAATTATTACAATTACTAAAAGCTGCGTCTTAAAAGATGTCTCACTTTTTAATACCCACCTTGCTCCATTTAGAGCATACATTACATTTTTAAATAGACTAAATTTTGGTTTATTTGTGCTGTTCATTGAACTCCTTTAGTTTGCCTTTTTACTATATAGTCCCATCGCTAAACCCATTATAACAAATAAAGAGCCTGTAACTTTATTAAAAAGTGTAAGGCTCTTTGCACTGCTAAAGTAGCTTTTAAATCTGTTTGCAATATATCCATAAGTTATTAAACTTACAATCGGTATTGCCAAAAATGTTCCTGTCATTATAAAAAACTGCCCTACAAGAGAGTATTTTGGAGACATAAATAGTGGAAATACTGCAGTAAAAAAGAGTATTGGTTTTGGGTTGGTAACTGCTACTAAAAAGGCTGTTTTTGCTACTTTTAAGTAGTTTATATCTTCTTGTTTAGCTTCCTTATTAATATTCAACTCTAACTCTTTTTTTAAGATTAGTTTTATGCCAAGATATATAAGATACAAAGCTCCAGCTATCTTTAGTATTATAAACATAAAAGAGAATGTTTTCAAAACTGCACCAACACCTAAAAACGCTACACTAGATAAAATAAACAACCCCAATGCATTTGCTAATGTTCCTAAAACAACGGCTTTAAAATTATATCTCATACCATTACTGATTGCTAACAATATAGCAGCTCCAGGGCTTGTAATTGTTATGATAGTAATAACAATATAAGCCAAATAATTATGTAAATCCATCTATTCTCCTTCTGCAAAAAGTAAGGCTAATGCCGAACATCCTTATAAAAATCTTTCTGCTTTTAGCCTTAAGATTATTGCTGGTGCAACTTGTTGCACCCTACTCTACTCCCACTCAATAGTTGCTGGTGGTTTGCTTGAGATGTCATAAACTACTCTGTTAATTCCATCTATCTCGTTTATTATTCTTCGGCTAATATTCTCTAATACATCATGCGGAACATGCGCAAATGTTGCTGTCATACCATCTACTGACTCTACCATTCTAACGCAAACTGTATTATCGTAAGTTCTGTTATCTCCCATTACACCAACAGATTGTACATTTAAAAGAACTGTAAATGCTTGCCAAACCTTTGTGTAGTAGCCTGTTGCTCTTAGCTCCTCTTGCATAATTGCATCACTCTCTCTAAGAAGCCTTAAAGCCTCATCGTTAACCTCGCCCATTACTCTAATAGCAAGTCCTGGTCCTGGGAATGGGTGTCGCTCTATCATATGTTTTGGTAAGCCAAGCTCTAATCCTAGCTTTCTTACCTCATCTTTAAATATCTCTCTTAGTGGCTCTACAAGCTCAAATGTCATCCAATCTGGAAGCCCACCAACATTGTGATGCGATTTTATAGTTTTGCTAGGTCCTTTAACCGAAACTGACTCTATTACATCTGTATATAGTGTTCCTTGCGCTAAAAAGCTTACATCGGTGTGTTTATTCGCCTCTTTATCAAAAACCTCTATAAACTTTTCGCCTATAATCTTTCGTTTTCTCTCTGGATCTGTTACGCCTTTTAAAGCACTTAAAAACTCATCTTGCGCGTTTATTGTAATTAGTGGAATATCAAGCAGTTTAAACATATCTTGTACTTGTCCTGCTTCATCTTTTCTTAATAATCCTTGATCAACAAATACACAAACTAACTGCTCTTTTGGTAAAGCTTCGTTTAGCATTGCGGCAACAACAGAGCTATCTACCCCGCCACTTACACCACAAAGAACCTTTTTGTCACCAACTTGGCTTTTAATTTCGGCAATCTTCTCTTTTGCAAAGCTTCCCATATTCCAAGTGCTATCACATCCACAAATGTGCTTAGCAAAGTTTTTAAGTAGTTTTGTTCCCTCTACCGAGTGGTGAACCTCTGGGTGAAACTGAAATGCATATATATTTTTATCCTCATTTGCTATTGCAGCATATGGTGAGTTTTCGCTAGTTGCAACTACTCTAAAGCTATCTGGTAGTCTTTCTGCCTTATCTCCATGGCTCATCCAGACAATACTATCTTGCGCAATATCTTTAAAAATTGGTGAGTTTTCATCTGTAATGTTTAGTTTTGCTTTTCCATACTCTTGGTGGTCTGCTGCTACTACCTCTCCACCAAAGTGCTGAGTAATTAGCTGCATTCCATAACAAATTCCAAGTATTGGTAAGCCCAAATTCCAAATCTCTTCGCTTGGATGGTAAGCATCTTCAGCATATACAGATGCTGGTCCTCCAGATAGTATAATCCCTTTTGGGCTTCTTGCTTTAATAGCCTCTATATCTTCACGATATGGAACAACTTCTGTATATACACCACTCTCTCTTAACTTTCTTGCAATTAGTTGCGTATATTGCGAACCAAAATCTAAAACTACTATTGGAACATGCTTCATTAATATCCTTTAATCTTTTTCTATATAGTGCGAACCTAAAGACTCTTCACGCCTTAAGGCTGCTCTTACAATCTCTGCAGCTGTGTTTAATCTAAGCTCTAATAGCCTACCTATGTTTTTACTCTTTGTATCATATATAAAGTTTTTAGCCTCTAATAAAGAGCTTTGTGTTCTGACAATTCCTACATCTTTCCACATTATACCTCTTAATTGATGCTTATACTCTTTATCATTTTCTTGATGCAGAAGTGTATCGTAATCTTTCTCAAAATTAGGCTCTTTTTCTATATGATTATCATCTTCTACAATTGCCTCTGCACATTTTTTAGCAAACACTGCACCCTCTAATAAAGAGTTAGAAGCAAGTCTATTAGCACCATGTACTCCTGTTCTTGCAGCCTCTCCTACTACATAAAGACCTTTAATACCTGGTACTCTACCATCTATATCACAACTAATTCCTCCATTTGCATAGTGAAATGCTGGTGAAATCTCTACTCTATCTTTTGGTAAATCGTATCCTATATTTGCAAAAGTTTTATCTATATTTGGGAACCTCTGCTTAAACCACTTTGGCTCAAACATACTAAAGTCTAAATATGCTTTTTTACCTCTTTCTCTCTTATATAAAAATATAGAGCGAGATACAATATCTCTACTTGCTAACTCTCCACGCTCATCATAATCGAATAGAAACCTATTTCCTTCATCATCAACGATCCAAGCGCCCTCACCTCTTAGTGCTTCAGTTAATAGAAGTTTTCTAGCAAATGGTGTATTAACAAATACAGTTGGATGAAACTGCATAAACTCCATATCTCTAAGCTCTATACCTTTCTCTACACATATACCATGTATATCAGCACTTACTGTTCTAGAGTTTGTATTAAACTGATATAAAGAGCCTATACCACCACTTGCAATTACTACAGAGTTTGCATATAGCGTATATGGTTTATAATTTACCATTAACCTAACACCATAACATCTTCCATCTTCTATTAAAAGATCATATACTAAAGAGTTTTTTTGCAATTTATGATGGTTTTGCTCCATTAAAAACTTATGCATATATCTACCAGTTGCATCACCACCAGCATGTAAAATTCTACTTCTAGAGTGTGCTGCCTCTTTTGTATATAGCAAATTACCATCTTTATCTAAATCAAACTTCATTCCTCTAGTTACAAAATCTTCTCTAACCTCTATAGATTCACGAGACAAAACCTCTACAGCTTCTACCTTGTTATGGTACGCTCCAGCACTTAATGTATCTTCTATATGTAGTGGAATATCATTTTCATCAAGTGCTGTTACTATACCACCTTGTGCATAAAATGTATTACACTCCCAAGGTATATCTTTACATAGAACTATTGTATTCATACTCTTTGGCAATTTATTAGCTAAATATAGTCCAGCAATTCCTGCACCTATTACTATAGTATCATATTTTTTACAAGCAGACACCTATTTTACCTTTAGAGTTTTATCTACCCATTTAGGTGGTGTTTTATACCCACATCCACTAAAGCTAAAACTTAGTAAAAATAATGCTATAATTCCAATATGAAAAAAGCTAACGAAATTCTTAATAGTGTTACGAGTAGACCCTATTTTAAATCTATACATAAATACTCCTGTTTTAATAAGCTAATGCTCTTTTTACCACCTAGGTTTCAAAAGGCAATTGCTTTTTTTTATATCAAAAACAATACACTTTTTGGTGGATTGTCACATCCTGGTTACAAAATGGAACTTAATTATAATAAAGATTTAGTAAAAGGTCTATTAAAAGAGATTATAAAAATTGATTATGAGTGTAGAGATATATTTAAAGATATAAAACAAGTAGAGTTTTTTGTATCTAAATATCATACACCAGCACCAGTTATAGTAACAGATACAGACCCCAAATATAGTGAATTAGCAACAGGAGATTTTATATTAGATATAGAAAATAGTGAACTGCTAGAGATTTTTAAAAGAATAAAAGAAAATATAGAGCAAAACCGTGCATAAGATAGAAGATATTATTAAAAAGCTACCAAATAATGCAGGTGTTTACCAATATTTCAATAGAGAAGGAAAACTTTTATATATAGGTAAAGCGAAAGTTTTATCTAATAGAGTTAAAAGCTATTGGCTACTAACACCATGTATTAGAGCAAAGCATCTACCAACAACTAGAATAGGCAAAATGTTAGCAGAAGCTAAATATTTAGACTATATTGTAGTATCTAGCGAAGAGGATGCACTAATTTTAGAAAACTCTCTTATTAAGCAACTTAAGCCAAAATATAATATTTTACTTAGAGATGATAAAACCTACCCATATATTTATATAGATGAGATGCAAGATTTTCCAAGATTTGAGATAACAAGAAAAGTTGTAAAATCTCCTAAAGTTAAATACTATGGACCATTTCCAACAGGTGCAAAAGCTCTCTTAGATGCAATTTATGATTTTTTTCCACTAGTACAGAAAAAAAGTTGCATAAATGGTAAAAAGGCGTGCCTTTTTTATGAAATTAAAAAGTGTTTAGCACCATGTGAAGGTAAAATATCAAAAAAAGAGTATGCCACAATTATAAAGGATGCAAAGTATGCAATAAGTAATAGAAAAGTATTAATAGATAAAATGAGTGAAAGAATGTTAAAACTTGCATCTAATGAACGCTTTGAAGAGGCAGCAAACTTAAGAGACTCTATAGAGAAGATTAGAGCTCTTCAGATGAAATCTACAATAGATATTGCAAGTAGAGCAAATTATGATATATTTGCAATTGACTCTAATAGTAGCAGAGCAATCTTAGTAAAAATATTTATGCGTGAAGGTAAAATTATATCTTCTACACATAAACTATTTAAAAATATAGATAATTTTAACAGAGATGAAGCTTATAAACAAGCACTAATAGATCACTATAAAAACTTAATTACTCTAGATCTAAATACTATTTTGGTTGCACATGAGTTTGAAGATAGAGAGCTTATAGCTGACGTAATATCTAAAATAGCAGATAAAAAGATATATCTACAATACCCAAAAGTGGGTAATAAAGCAAAATTAACAGATTTAGCTATAAAAAATATAAATGAGCTACTTAAACAAAATCAAAATAGTGATGATATATCTATTGAAAATGAGCTTAAAGAGCTTTTATCTTTAGAGCTAGCACCATATAGAGTTGAGTGTTTTGATAACTCTCATATGATGGGAGAAGCAACAGTAGGTGCAATGATAGTTTGGGATAGTAAAAAGTTTGATAAAAGCTCTTATCGAAAATATGAATTAGAAGCGAAAGATGAGTATGCACAAATGAGAGAGACACTAACTAGAAGAGTGCAAAGCTTTAAAAAAGTATCTCCACCTGATCTTTGGCTTATTGATGGAGGAGCAACACTTTTAAAACTAGCCATTGAAATTTTAGAGAATGCTAAAGTAAATTTAGATGTAGTAGCAATTGCAAAAGAGAAGTTAGATAATAAAGCACATCGTGCAAAGGGAGCAGCAAGAGATATAATTTATACACAAAACGGAGAGATATTTGAACTTAAAACCACAGATAAAAGACTCAATTTTTTACAAAAATTAAGAGATGAAGCCCATAGATTTGCTATTAGCTACCATAGACAAAAAAAGCAAAAAAATGATATGAATTTAACTATTTATGAACATAAAGGCATTGGAAAGCAAATTGTAATAAAATTATTAAATTACTTCGGTACTTTCGAGGCAATTGAGAGTGCAAGCTATGAAGAAATTGCACAAATTACCAATAAAAAAGTGGCTTTTGCACTAAAAAAACCTAAAAGTGTAAAAAGTGTCATAAATTAAATCAAATTTTAATAACTATTGTATTATTATAAATAAAAAGTTATTTTAGACTAAATCAAGGATTATTTATGTATTTTATTACAAATGATAGCAACTATATTGTTGCATCAAGTAAAAAATTTTTAAAAGCAGTTGGCGCTAGCGATATATGCAACTTATCTAATGCCATAAAAGATGAAAGAGTATTAATTAAGAGTAATGAATCTACATTAACAGTAAATAATAAAACTAGTTACTACACTACTACAGATATATCATCTGTACTTGGTAATTTAAAACTATATAAATTATCAGATACAAACAGTAGTTCTAGTAATAGAGAAGATGATAATATAGAGTATCTTAAAAAAATTAAAGAAGGAACTATTAAAAAGAGAGATTTTAACTATGATATACCAGATATCTCCAAAAAAGAGATTACTGAAGATGTAGATAAATCTACCCTTCCAGAGTTACATCTACAAGATGAGATAACTGCTGAAGAAAAAAGTACAACTTCTACTACTGAAGATCTACTACTTAAAGAGTTAGAGGATATTAATCCTAAAGATGAAGTTACTTTAGAGCATAAACCAAAAACACAAGAGTTACATCTAGACGAGACTCAAGAAACAGAGAAAGTAACTGTTAAGTATTACGATATAATTGATGATAAAATAATTACAGAAGATGAAGTTGTTGATAATAAAGTAACTAAAGAGAGTCAAGATTTAATAGAGTCAATTAAAAATATAGAGAATAGTAAAGATAGTGCAAACTTACAAGATACAACACCTGAAGATATTACTTTATCATTAGAAAATAGTGGTAAAGAGGTAGATGAAATAGTATCATTAACTAGTCATGAAGATATTAATAGTGATCTTAAAAAGAGTAACAAAAGTGATGATATCTCTGATGAACTAGAAATATTAATGGATGATAAAGAGAAAAGAGAGAAAAAAGGTGGATTAAAACTCTCTAAATTATTTCCTTGGGGTTCAAAGAAGAGTAAAGATAGTGATTTAGACTTAATAACTTCTAATACTGATATAACATTAGAGGAGCAAGAGTTAGAGATTCTTAGAGAGACTACCTCTAAAAAAGAGGATATGGAGAAACTTGCATCTAGTAATGTGACAAATATACTCGAAGAACAAACTACACAGAGTGATGATATAGAAAATAGTAAGCAGAAGAGTCATATCTTTTCTCAACTAACAACGAAACAAATTGATAATATTAATTTTAGTGACAATGCAAATAAATTAAGTATAGATGAAGATAGCTACAGATTACTTCTAGATAACTATTTAGATGAGCTAGATAACTATGAAAATGAGTTAAAAAAAGCAGATAAAGCAACAGTCGAGATGATGTCTGACGCAAGTAGTCTATTATCGCTAGATATTATAACTAAAAAGTTAGATAGTATTACAAAATTGGAGAACAAAGAAGAGGTTGTTAAAGAGATAAATTTAATTAAATCTCTATTAAAAAATAAATTAAATAAATCAATAAATTATGATACTATTAAGAGTAGAGAAGATGAAATTGATCAAATTAAAACTACTCAAACTCCAAAATTAAATTCTGAAATTGAGGATCAAATTAGATCTATAACTAATATAGAAGAGAAGAGAACTACTGAAGATAAAAAGCCACCAATAATACCTACAAAAGCTATAGATATTGACTCTGCTGAGCAGCTACTACAAGTTATAGAGAGTATAAATATTGATTTTGATTTAGAGAAACCATCTAGTGAGTTAAATCTACCAAAACCACTAATACTAGAGTTTATAAATGATTTTATCACACAATCTAAAGAGCATCTACCTGTACTAGTAGAAGCCTATAAAAAGAGAGATATTAAAACAATTAAAACAACTGGACATATGCTAAAAGGTGCTGCTAGTAACTTAAGATTAGACTCTATGTCAAAGACACTATATAAGATGCAAAAAGAGGATAATATCGAAGTAAGTGGTGAGAATATTAAAGAGTTTGTAGCATCGCTAAAAGGATTAAAGAGAACCATTGAACAAATAGAGAGTAGTGATAATGAAAATTAAAAATAAACTTAAATTAATAACTATACTACCTACACTTATATTAGTAGCTGCGGCTACTTACCTGTTTTATGATACATATATTAATTACGAAAAAATAAAATCATATAAAATAGTTACAAAAAATAATATTATATTAGATAGATTACTTGTTGAGATAGATAAAGAGAGAGGTATATCATCTCTATATTTAGCTTCTAATAAGAGACTATATAAAAAGTTACTAACTAATCA
This sequence comes from uncultured Nitratifractor sp., assembly GCA_947311565.1. Classification (GTDB taxonomy): domain Bacteria; phylum Campylobacterota; class Campylobacteria; order Campylobacterales; family Sulfurovaceae; genus JAADEQ01. Next base: position 33,209 of record CAMZLH010000012.1, on the reverse strand, counting down.
ATTTAAAAAGACTAATCTTGCTATTAATGAGTATAAAAATAATCTAATTATTGAAAACTCTACACTAATACCTAAAAGTTTGTTATCTAAATATAGTTTATCACTAGATAAAAAATTATATAATAATTTAAGTCAAAATCTAAATGAGATATCAAACATAAGAGAAAAAATAAATTCAGCCTCTAAAGAGAGTAGCAAAGAGATTGTAAAACTATACACAACTAAACTAACTACTCCTATTTTAAATAATCTACTTCAAATAAATAGATTTTCTCTAAATATAGATTTAAATAAAATTAGTAACTCTTTAACTAAGCTATATATAAGTCAAGAGTACTCTGGGCTACTTAGAGATTTTTTAATATTCAATATAGAAGATAAGACTCCTATGGATAATGAGAAACTATCTATATGGATTAATTATCATGCTAAATCTATGCTTTTTGATCCAAAACTTATTGAAGACCCTATATTATCAGAAAATATTAATAATTTTTTAAAAAACTCTTACAAAGAGACTATTGAAAGAAAGTTTATCTCTGTATATAGCGATGTAATTAATAACTCTACAAATGGATCATATAAAACCGATACTATAAGGCTATTTACAGTACTTAGTAAGTATGTAGGTCTACACAATAAAACATCTACAATAATATATAAAGATGCTCAAACTAAACTAGAGATATATATGAATAAGCATTTAAAACTAGTTGCTCTATTTGGACTACTACTACTTGCATCTTTAATTTTAATAATGTTTGGTTATAAAATATCTAAAGAGTTAGAAGCAAACTCTAAAGAGCTTGAGCTTACTCTAAAAAGAGCAGTTAAAGAGCTTAAAGAGACTGACCCTTCAGTAAAAGATGAATTAAAAGGTATAGATAAAATAGATTTTGAGACATCTAAAGGTATAAGAAAAGGTTATAACTTTTTAGAGAAGATGGTAGAGACTGCAAAAGAGGATAAAGTAGAAGCTATAGAGGCAAATAGAGCCAAATCTTACTTCTTAGCAAATATGTCTCATGAGATTAGAACACCAATGAATGGTATTATAGGTTTTGCAGAGCTACTTAAAAATACTAAGTTAAATGATAAACAAGAAGAGTATATAGATATTATTGAAAAAAGTTCAGATAACCTTTTAAATATTATTAATAATATATTAGATCTATCTAAACTAGAGAGCAACAAAGTAGATCTAGAGCATATAATATTTGACACTGCAAAAGAGTTTGATAGTACAATAGATACATTTGCAGTAATTGCCTCTGAAAAAGGTATAGAGCTAAACTACTATCTAGACCCTGAAATTACACCTAAACTAAAAGGTGACCCAACAAAACTAAAAGAGATATTAACTAATCTACTAAATAATTCAATTAAATTTACTAATAAACATGGCAAAATTGATATTGAGATTAAAAAAAGCTTCAAGATTGAAGAGGATAATAGAATATGGATTGAGTTTATTGTTAGTGATAATGGAATAGGCATGAGCCGACAACAGCAAAGTAGAATATTCCAGCCATTTATGCAAGGGGACTCATCTATAAATAGAAAGTATGGCGGTACTGGATTAGGACTAACAATTACAAAACAGTATGTTGAGTTAATGGGTGGAGAGTTAAAGGTTGAGAGCAAAGAGGGAGTTGGTTCAACTTTCTACTATACACTACCTATCGAAGAGGTAGATAGTGAATATATAGATTATAGAAATAAGTTTGCAAATTTAGATCTATATCTTTATACGGATAATAAAGAGAATAAATTAGAAGAATATATTATTAAGTATTTAAAATATTATGGTGTGCACTACTATAAATTTAGTAATATAGATGATTTAGAGATGCAAATATCTAAACATGATAACGATACTAGAGCTATAGTTGTAGATATAAATCGTGCAGATAAAGATATAGAAGAGATACTCTCAAATAGATATCAAAAAGAGCTTGTTGTTATATCTACAATTACCAATAATAACAATCTAAATCTATTCTCTCTACCAAATGAGAGAGTTTTATTTAAACCTATTGGACTTACAAAGTTACTAACTACACTAAAGTACTTAACAAAATTTGAAGATATACAAAAGTTAAATACTGCAACTATACATGCTAAGTATGTTGGTAAAGCTCTTGTAGCTGAAGATAATATTATTAACCAAAAACTTATTATTAATATATTAAAAGGTTTTGGATTAAAAGTTGATGTAGCTAGTAATGGTGAAGAGGCTGTTAGAAAGAGAGAATCTTCAAATGATTATGATCTTATTTTTATGGATATTCAAATGCCAATAATGGATGGTATTGAAGCTACTAAAATAATTAAGAGATATGAAAATGAAAATGGACTCAATATGGTTCCAATAATAGCATTAACTGCTAATGCTCTAAAAGGTGATAGAGAAAGATTACTTCAAGAAGGGTTAGATGAGTATATATCAAAGCCTATTGAGATGTCTGAGTTACTATACATATTGCATAAATTTTTAAGTCATAAATCTACTTTAAATTTTGACAAAATAGATAATAGTTACAATATTGATAATAATGAAACTGTTATAGTTGAAAATAAAGTCCAAAGTTTAGATTTAGAAGAGAAGATTATACTAATAGCTAAGAAGTTTCTATTAAGTAATAAAATATTATCAACAATAATAGCATCAGCAAATTTAAAGTATGATATATTAGATGAGAATGAGACTCTAATAGAGAAGATTAAAAACAAAAATTATGATATAGTATTTACAGATGAAGAGTATTTAACCGAAGAGATATTAGAGTTAATTAAAAATAATAATATAAATATAGTATTAACAGATGGGCAACAGCAGAGTCGAAACTACAACGGAGTAACAGTTAAGGCTATTAATAAATTAGCAAATAAAGATGAAATTATCTCTATAATTAAAGATTTTCGGAATATAAGATGAAAAAATTAACTATTCTTTTAGTTGATGATGATGATATAAATAGAATGCTTATTAAAGCTATGTTACATCATCACCAAGATATTGTAGAGAATATAGTAGAAGCCAATAATGGTGCAGAGGCACTAGCTATCGCAGAGAGAGAGAATATAAATTTAGTGCTGTTAGATCTTGTTATGCCAATATTAGATGGTAAAGGGTTTCTAAAAGAGTTTAGAAGTAAAAAAATTAATTCAAATATACCTGTCATTGTTTTAACTACAGATGACAGTAGAGTATCTGAAGCCTTAAACCATGGTGCAGACGATATCTTAATCAAGCCAATCAAAGAAGATGATCTACTAATAAAAATTGCATATTGGATTGAAGAGAAGCAATAAATTGAACCCTATGATTAATATAGAGATAAATGCTTTATCTAACTTCCCTAATCTCTACTCTATAATCCGAGTTTAACCTCTTTTTAGTATAATACTTAACTAAAAAGAGGTCTACTTTAATGCCAAAAAGAGATGATATAAAAACTATATTACTTATAGGATCAGGTCCAATTGTTATTGGGCAAGCTTGCGAATTTGACTACTCTGGAACACAAGCTGCTAAGACTCTAAAAGAGCTTGGTTACCGTGTTGTTTTAATCAATTCAAACCCTGCAACAATCATGACAGACCCAGAGTTTGCTGATAGAACATATATAGAACCAATAGATGAAGAGATTATTTCTAAAATTATCAAAAAAGAGAAAGTTGATGCAATTTTACCAACAATGGGTGGGCAGACTGCACTAAATGTTGCTATGAGTATGCATGAGCAAGGCATGTTAGATGGCGTGGAGTTTTTAGGTGCAAACCCAGAGGCTATTAAAAAAGGCGAAGATAGACAAGCCTTTAAAGAGGCAATGTTAAAGATAGGTATGGATTTACCAATCTCTAAATATGCATACAATATGGAAGAGGCTCAAATTGCTGCAAAAGAGATAGGCTTTCCACTAATTATTAGAGCCTCTTACACACTTGCAGGTGGTGGTAGTGGTGTTGCATATAATATAGACGAGTTTAAACAAATTGCTCAAGGTGGCTTAGAGGCAAGCCCAATTAACGAAATTCTGATAGAAGAGTCTCTACTTGGTTGGAAAGAGTACGAGATGGAAGTTATTAGAGATAGAGCAGACAACTGTATTATTGTATGCTCTATTGAAAATGTTGACCCAATGGGTGTTCATACTGGTGACTCTGTAACAATTGCTCCAGCACTTACACTTACAGATAAAGAGTATCAAAAAATGAGAGACGCCTCTTTTAAGATATTAAGAGAGATAGGCGTAGATACTGGCGGTAGTAATGTTCAATTCTCTATAAATCCCAAGACAGGTAGAATGATAGTTATCGAGATGAACCCAAGAGTTAGTCGTTCATCTGCACTTGCATCTAAAGCAACTGGTTACCCAATTGCAAAAGTTGCAACACTTCTATCGGTTGGTTATACACTAGATGAAATTACAAACGATATTACAGGAACACCAGCATCGTTCGAGCCAGTAATTGACTATATAGTAACAAAAATACCTCGCTTTACTTTTGAAAAATTTCCTCAAGCAGACTCTACACTTACAACAGCAATGAAGAGTGTTGGAGAGGTTATGAGTATTGGTAGAACATTTAAAGAGTCGTTTCAAAAAGCACTTGTATCGCTAGAGACTGGACTAATTGGCTTTGACTCAATAGATTGCAACGAAGATGAGCTAATAAAAGAGATAGTTAGACCAAACGAAGATAGATTTTTATATATAGTAGAGGCTTTCAGAAGAGGTAAAAGTGTAGAAGAGGTTTTTGAGCTTTGCAAAGTTGACCCATGGTTCTTGTATCAGTTTGAAGAGATAGCAAAAGCAGAAAAAGAGACAGAACTATCTGCACTAACTAACAAAGAGAAGCTAAGAAGCTTAAAAGCAGATGGCTTTAGCGACGCTATGATAGCAACTCTTATAAACAAAGCAGACAAAGCGTCTATTAGCGAAAACGATGTTTACAATGCAAGAGTAAAGCTAGGCATTACACACCACTTTAACGAGGTAGATACTTGCGCAGCAGAGTTTAAAGCCTTAACGCCATACCTATACTCAAGTATTAGCATTTCAGACGAGCTAACACAAACTAAACCAACAAAAGATGGTAATAAAAAGGTGCTAGTAATTGGTGGTGGACCAAACAGAATTGGTCAAGGTATCGAGTTTGACTACTGCTGTGTTCACGCTGCATTTGCACTAAAAGATATGGGTATAGACTCTATAATGTACAACTGTAACCCAGAGACAGTATCTACAGACTACGATACAAGCGATATTCTATACTTTGAACCAATAGATTTTGAGCATGTAAGAAATGTCTTAGAGGCTGAAAATCCAGATGGTATTATTGTTCACTTTGGTGGGCAAACACCTCTAAAGTTAGCTAAAAAACTAACAGAGATTGGTGCAAAAATTGTTGGTACAAGTGCAAAAGTTATCGATATGGCAGAAGATAGAGAGAAGTTTTCTGACTTTATAAACAAACTTGGATTAAAGCAACCAGAAAATGGAACAGCATTTACTAAAGAAGAGGCCCTTATAATTGCAAATAAAATTGGCTACCCAGTGCTTGTTCGCCCAAGTTTTGTACTTGGTGGAAGAGCAATGAGAACAGTATTTAGCGATGCAGAGTTAAAAGAGTATATGGACGAAGCAGTAGAGGTTTCAAACGAATCTCCAGTGCTTGTAGATAAGTTCTTAAACAACGCAATAGAGCTAGATGTAGATGCAATTAGCGATGGTAAAGATGTATATATTGGCTCAATAATGCAACACATAGAAGAGGCAGGAATACACTCTGGTGATAGTGCTTGTATATTGCCAACACAATCAATTAGCGCAGAGCTAAAAGAGAAAATTGCAAAACAGACAATGGATATTGCAATAGGATTAGGCGTTGTAGGATTAATGAACATACAATACGCAATATTCGAAGATGATGTATATCTAATCGAGGTAAACCCAAGAGCCAGCAGAACAGTGCCATTTGTATCTAAAGCGACAGGCTTACCACTTGCAAAAGTTGCAACAAAAGTTATGGTAGAGGGCAACCTTAAAGAGGCTCTTAAATTCTACGACATATTTAAAGTAGTAGATTACAATATAACACCAATGAAGCCAAAACCAATGAGCCACATTGCAGTAAAAGAGGCAGTATTTCCATTTAACAAACTACCAGGTTCAGACCTAATATTAGGACCAGAGATGAAATCTACAGGTGAAGTAATGGGAATAAGCAGCGACTTTGGAATGAGCTTTGCAAAGAGCCAGTTTGCATCTAAAAATACAATACCACTAAATGGAACACTCTTTCTGTCACTAACGCAAAACGACAAGCCTCATGCAGCAGAGGTTGCAAAATTGTATCTAGATTTAGGCTTTAAAGTAGTTGCAACAAGAGGGACACACAAAGTGTTACAAGAGGCTAACTTAGAGAGCGAGCTAGTGCTAAAAATAAACGAAGGTCGCCCAAATATAGACGACAATATTAAAAACGGAGAAATTTCGATTGTAATTAACACAAGCGACAACACAGCAAGTAAAAGCGATGCAAAACTAATAAGAAGAAGCGTTTTAGCAAACAATGTTGCATACTTTACAACAATAGCCGCAGCAAAAGCAGCAGCCGATGCTATTACATCGTTAAAGCAGAGCAACGAACTAATAGAACCAACAGCAATACAAGACTACTTAAAGAATGCATAAAAGTGTATTCTTAACAGCTACCGACACAACAATTGGCTTTGTCTCTAAATCGCAAAACGCACTAGACAAAGCCAAGCAAAGAGCCAACAATAAACAATACATTACAGCCCTACCAAGCCTAAAAGCCTTGAAACATAGAGTCCCAAGAAAACATAAAAACAGAGTCAGACGCTCTAATAAAACCACATATATAGTTAAAGGCTACTCATTTAGAGTAGTAAAAAGCAAAACTCACAACCTACTACTAAATCGACTTGGCTGGGCATATACAAGCTCTGCAAACAAAAGTAACGAAGAGTTTAACCTAAACTACGCCACTACCCAAGCAGATATAGTAGTTTATCCCTTGCAAAATAGTAAATCATCTACAATTTTAAAATTAGCTCAGAGTAGAGTTATTAAGGTTAGGTGAGATATTTGTAAACTATTCACAAGTTTATATGAGCCTTGAGGCTTATTAAATATGAACTCTTTTTACACTTGATAACAATATACTATTTTAAAATATGGGTAGTTAATAGTAATTATATCAAAAAAGCATAACTAACCCAACAGCTTCTCTTGTTCAATTTTGTATATTGCGAAGTCGTATTTAATGGGGTCTTTGGTGGTCTAGTTGTTTTAGGGTGCTGGTTAGCTCTATTGTAGCTTGTAGGTAGCAGGTTTTTCTTGATAGTAACTAGTTTGTATGATATATTAAAACTTTCTAAACGGTATAAACATTATCAATATAAATAGTTTTTATCTAAAGTAAGAACTCATTTTAAACTTTATACTTATCTAAATTAAAAGAGTCATAAACCATAGATATAAACTACTAATACCTAAAAGTGGGCTTTGGCAAGCCCTATTGTTGTATAAATATTTAACTCGATATAGCTTATAGATATTTTATATGTCGAAGTCTCCTTCGTTTATAAGGTGTGCGATATTTTTTTCTGCTAAGGCTGCAATCATTAAAACAGGGTTAGCACCTGCATTATTACCAGGAAGTAGCGCGCCATCCATAACATAAAGATTATCTACACCTTTAACACGACCATACATATCAGTAGCTTTACCAATCTCCATACCACCTATTGGGTGTGCGCCGGTATCTATAACATCATTAAATCCAGGTGCTCCTGTTCTTTGATTATTAGCATATGCTAATTTATTATTAATAGTACGCATAGACTCTGTAGCTTCTGCACGACAAGATGGCGGATACCTAAGCTTTCCATCTCTTGTATGTCGGTCATATGTAAACTCACCTCTATTATTTCTATCAGTATCTGCACCTACAGATAGGCACATAGAGACACCTACTTCAAATAAAGATGCATTAGCCCAGTTTTCTGCAAATGTAGGTATAGCTAAATTTCTATCCTCTATTGCTGTAGGAGAAGGCGATGCCTGTGTACCTACTCTTGGGAAGGCATCCCACCCTAAACCTTGTCTAAATGACATTTTACAGTGGTTATCACCCCAGTTTTTACCTACATGCTCATTAAGGTTATGAATTTTATTTTTACCTTTTGCCTTAACTAGTAATCTAGTTGTATGATAAGACCCTGCACCCATAATAAGTTTATCACATGTAATTACTTCTTTTTTAATAATTTTACCAAATGGATCATATTGTACTATTTTGAGTTTAAAGCCATTTCTTGTTTCTATAATATCTGTAACTTCATGGTTATGATAAATTGTAGTTTTACCTGTAGCTTCAGCAGCAGGAATATAATTTTGTCTTAAGTCGTTCTTAACACCATTACTATTACCAAAATTAGTTAAACCAAGTGTTGCCGAAGGTAATGCTCTCCAATATAGTTCATCTCTTACAATATCCCAGTTAAAATTAGAATATATAGGTTTAGGAGTATAGCCAGCTCTTCTTGCCTCTATATTCCAATCTCTCGAGTGTTTAAAAGGTATACTATTAAAAATATCACTTGGCATATAAGAGTAACCTAGCATATTTTGTACTATTGGAAAGTAGACATTGCTCATCTCTTCATAATTTATTTCAGGAGGATAAAGAGATTCGAAATACTCTTTTTTTGGAATAGCATGTACAGCAGTATAGATAAGTGATCCACCACCAACTCCTGTACCAAGAAGAAGATTGTATCCTCCAACTTCATTTGATCTTCCTCCATCCATCTCGATAATATCTAATACTCCACTAAATTTTGTAATAGGTACATGTGTTATTTTTAGGTCAAAAATATTACTCACATCATATGAAAGTGCTGGGAAAATAGATTTATTTCTATGCCAAAATGATCTACCATCTGGGAACATATCATGTGCAAATATCTTTCTATGCTTAGATGTAGGCCATCTATTTCCTCTTTCTATAACTCCAACATCTTTATCTGCTTCGCTTAATCTTAAAGCACTAACAGAGCCACCAAAACCACTTCCTATAATAACTATTGGTATGTGTTTAGGTAATTGAGGTGGCATTTCAAATAGCTCTGGAATTAACATTTTATATTTATAATTACTGTTGATGTGATATTTTAATTTTTCATTATTTAAATTACATCCACCGAGAGCCAATGTCGCTGCAGATGAGATAGATATTTTAAAAAAACTTCTTCTAGATATCATTTTATTCTTCCTCCGTATAATTAGAATTAAATAAGCATAGTGAAATATTAGAAAGCATACAAGATAAAGATTAGGATATCAAAATCTTAATAGTATAAGTAATCATATGCTTTTACTATAGTTTCATTGCCTTTATATATTGGTTTTATATACCAATAATGCCTTAAAATTATCTATATTAGGAGTCTCTATAAGAGATAATAGTTTTCCCCATTAAATAATAGTATATATAGTAATAACTATCTTTAATTATAAAAATAGTTAACTCTTTAAACTCTCCATAAAATGGAACAAGCTATATTTACTCCAAAATATACCTTCAAACCCATATTATGCAAAAGAGATCTTATATCTATTGCATAATATGGGTTCGATATGCTCCTATACAATAGACACTAACACATAGTGAATCCTTCTTTCTTCTTATTATAGTTTATAAAAATCTTGAACTCTTAATATATGTCATTTTGTGATATATCTGATACTCTAATGATAAATTAGTGCAATAGCTTTTTGGCTTTTACTAAAGTAGTAATGTTCTCTATTTATAAAGAGAATTATATAAGTTGGTAAAGAGTTTATAAAAGAGATTATAAGAGCAAAAGATTATTTATAAATACCAATAGTTCAATGAATCTTGCTAGTTTAATAATAGGGTTTAATGATTATCTAAAATAAAAATTGGCTAAACTATTTTATCTCAATTAGATAGTATAGATTAAAAAAATAGAGATAAAATCAAAGTAGTTTTATAAAACCATTCTCTATAGATATTAAGCCCTCTAACTCTGCTTCATATATTTTATCTCCATATTTTATGATTGCATCATCTAGGGGTGGTGAACTTTCTAAGTATGTAGTAAATTTATCTAGACTCTCATTTAAGATGCCAAATCTATTAGCAAAATCTTCTATGTCATATATTACCTCTGCTTTTCCACTCTTTAATAACTCATTTGTGGCTAAACTCTCGTTTAATCTATGTGGTAATACATATATCTTTTTGCCCATACTTAAAGCATACTCTACACTTCTTAAACTGCCACTCTTTAAGTATGCTTCTGTAACTATTAGTAGCTCTCCTAATGCTACTACTAACTCATTTCGTGCAACAAAACTCCACTTAGTTGCACGAAAACCTACTTTAAAAAAACTTAAAACTAAACCCTGCTCCTCTATTTGAGAAATTAAATTTCTATTTACTGCTGGATACTTAATATCTAAACCATTAGGCATAACTGCTATTGTATTAGACTCCCCTGCCCCTAAATGAGCTAAAGCATCTACACCCATTGCAGCTCCACTAACTATAACAACACCTCTTTTAGATAAAGCTTTTGCCAATTTAAAAGTAAAATCTTTTGTATATGCAGATGGTCTTCTTGTGCCAACAATAGATACTGATCTTCTTTTAAGAAGATCTAAATTCCCTTTATAGAAAAGCTCTTTAGGTACTTTTTTCATATAGTTTATTGCTTCAATACTATTTGGATCTATCTGTTTCATATCTCATCCATATATACAACATCAACACTTTTCAAATATTTTGCAGCTAATTTTAGTGCTTTAAATGTTTGAGGATGTGGATGCCCTATTACAACTGATACACCTCTTCTTTTAGCTAAGCTTATACCTCTTTTGATTTTTTTTAAAATAGTATTTGTATTTAATACATTATCTATAAAAAGGTCATTTTTATAATACTTTTTATTAAACTCTTTAGATAATCTTGGGAATACAGTTTTCATTGTAGTTCTACTATCTAGAAACTTAAAATTACTATCTTTTAATGCTTTATATAAAACTTTAGATTTTAAATAGTTTCTAGTAAAAACACTTCCTGTATGATTATTTATAAATTTAGCATTAGGAAATAGCTTTCTAATCTCTAAAACTCTAGATCTAATTTTTATATTCGAGTCTGTTATAAAAAGTGTTTTATGCATTCTATTTAGAGTCTTACTTCCAGATTGTAGTGGTAAGTGTACCATAAAGTGTTTTAAACCAACTGATAACTTATGACTATGCATATTCATTTTACTTGGTGGAAATATAGAGGGTGTAACTTTAAACGGCAAAGATTTAATATTATTTAACTGATATCTATGTGAAACATCATCTATTACTATTACTAATTTAGCTCTATGTTTTTTATTTTTTATTAGTGGTTTTTTAGTTGCAGTCTCTTTTAAATAAGTAGCTTTTTTTGTAGTTTTTTTCTTATTTTTTACTATTTTTTTATTTGATACTTTTCTCTTTACAACTTTTATTTGCTTAACTTTATACTCTGGTGCAGCAATTTTAACTGATTCTATAGAGCTCTTATATTCGCTATTACCAAACTCCTCTACAACACTTATATTAGCAGAGGTTACAAACGTAATAATTATAGATATTAATAATATAAATAGTTTCAATTTAGACCTTTATTTTAAAAGTAATATTATATAAACAAAAGTAAAACTATATAGAAGGCTACTTTGTTAAAGTTCTGTTTTGCTAGATAACATACTTAACTAACTACCGTAACTTATTACCACACAAATTAAATATTTTTACTATTATTTGGTATAATTCTACCAAAAAAGGTGTTAAATGGAAGCCAAAGAGAGCCTATTAAAAGAGATTAAATTACTTTGGAGTAGTGAAACTATAGAAAACTTCGATATTGCACCTGAACTTTTAGAGTATTTAGATGTTAAAGATTTAGAGAATTTAAAATTAAAAATATTAGAATCAAAAAAAAGCTTAAATGATGAACAGAAAGATTGGCTATTTAAATTTAGAAAGTATAACTAGATACCCTTTTTTAATTTTAAATACTCTTCAGCATCAAAACAATCTATATCTAAACTTTTTGCCATTTGTGCCATTACTCCACTACCACTTGTAGATATAAGTTCTTTATTAATATTATATACTTTAGAGCTACACACACCACAACTAGGGCTTCTATCTTTTCCAATAAAGAGTTCTAAATCTTTGTTCATATTAAAAAAAGCCTTTGCATACTCTTTGATTGGTGGTGTTAAATCTGCTTGTGTTAAATTAGAGATTACTTTTATCTCTCTACCTTTATCTATTAAGTCCATTGTAGGTCTAGGTGTTCCATAACAAAAATCTTCTGGACAAAATGGTACAAGTTCATAGCACTCTAGTAGACCCAAAATCTTTGGATCATAATTATCACTACCATCATACCTACATTTACTACCTAATAAACAAGCAGAGATTGCGACTTTTTTCATTAAAAAATAACTACCGACTTAATCTCTGTAAACTCTTCTAGTGCAAACTGTGGACCCTCTTTACCTATACCAGATTGTTTTATTCCTCCATATGGCTGAATATCAAATCTAACTGTTGGAATATCATTTACTACAACTCCACCAGCTTCGGCATCGTCTATAAAAGATTTTGTATTTTTAAGAGAGTTTGTAAAAATACTATATTGTAGTCCATATGGAGAGTTATTAATCTTATCTATTGCCTCTTCATAAGAGTTAACCTTTACTAAAGATACAATTGGTGCAAAGACCTCTTCACAGACTATCTTCATATCATCTCTTACATCAACTACTACAGTTGGAGGAAAAATTCCATCTACCTCTTTACCACCATATAGAACTTTAGCACCCTCATCTATTGCACTAGATACCCATCTTGCAGCTCTTAGCTTTGCATCGTCATTAATTAATGGTCCCATAAATGTATCTTCATCATATGGAGAACCAACCTTTAATACTTTTGCCTCATTTGCAAGCATATTAGCAAAACCGTCATAAACCTTCTCGTGAACATAGATTCTCTGAAGAGATATACAAACTTGTCCACTATTATAAAATGACCCAAATGCACACTTTTTAGCTGCATCAGCAATATCTGCACTCTCATCTATAAATGTTGCAGCATTTCCACCAAGCTCTAGACTAACCTTTTTTATACCTGCATTTTTCATAATAATTCTGCCAACTTGTGCAGAACCAGTAAAGCTAACAACTCTAGAAATTGGATTTTTAACTAGCTCTCCACCTACATCTGCATCTCCATATACTAAGCTGATTGTATCTTTAATAGCATACTCACTATTTATAAATAGCTCTACTAATTTACTTGCACACAAAGGAGCTTCGGGCGTTGGTTTAATTACAACTGCATTTGCTGCACCAATTGCTGGTGCTAACTTATGTGCAATCAAATTTAACGGAAAGTTAAAAGGTGTAATTAAAGAGGCAACTCCAACAGGAACTCTTTTATAGTAAGCTAATGCTTCTCTTCCACTTGGCATAGCATCTGTAGCTATTGTTTTACCATGTAGATTAATTAACTCTTTTGCTGTTAACTCTATTGTCTCTGCACATCTTTCTACCTCTATTTTAGCAAACATTAAAGGTTTTGCTACCTCATCTACAATTAATTTAGCAAATTCATCTTTGTGTTCTCGTAAAGAGTTAGCAACATCCTCTAACCACTTAATTCTTTGGTGTAGTGGTGTTTTTTTTGCATCTATAGATGCTTTATTTGCTACCTCTAAAGCTCTTTTAGCATCGTACTCATCACACTTTGGATACTTAGACACCACCTCTTTAGTAAATGGATTTTTAATCTCTAGTAGCTCATCTCTACTCTCTTCGTGTGAACCAAAAAATACTTTTGCTTCTCCTACACTCTCTTTACTATCAAATAGTCCAAACAATATTAATCCTTTTTAGCAGAGCAACTGTTACTATCGCAGTAACTCTTTTTGAATACAAATTTATAAATAAAATCTTTTATAATTAATATTATACACCAAACCCATAAAATATCCATTATGATATTATGTTTGTAATCTAATTGAAAGTAAAGTAGTGGCACACCTATTACAATTAACCACTTAATATAGTAAAAAAAGAGAATTGCAGCTCCATAGAGATCTTTTAAAATAGATAACACCTACAAAGATCCTAATGCTTGTTTTACATTATCTTCTGCCATCGATATATTCCACTCTGGTTCCCATACTATATTTGCTGTTACCTCATTTACCTCATCTATACGCTTTGGTGCATCCTCTACCCACTGGTGAATCATCTGATGTAGTGGACAAGCTTTTGTTGATAGTGTCATAGTAATAACTACATTACAACTATCATCTACCTCTACATCATAAATTAATCCCATCTCTACAAGATTAAAGCCAACTTCTGGGTCTATAATAGTTCTTAGCTCATCATAAACCTGCTCTTTTGTTACACTACACATTATCTACTCCTCTGGTTTAAAATCTAATATAAAATTGACAGTTTTAAGCATAAATAAAGCACCAAAAACAAGTAACGAAACACCACCTTTAAATAGAGTATCGCTACTATACAACAAACCAAGTGCTCCCGATACTAAACCTGCTAAACTAAGCCAAAACGAAATATCTACCTCTTTAGATGGTAACATCTCATGAAGCATAGGTACTTTTTTCTTACCAACAAGTGGGCTAAAACGCTCAAACCAAACTAAAAAAGGTATAATTTTTATTAAGTGTCCATTAATAACAAAAACAAAAAAACCTATTAAAAATAGCCACAAAGCAGTTTTTAAAATTGCATCACTATCAAATAGTAACCAAAGTAGCACCAAAACTACAACAGCTGCTAAAGAGATAAATGCTGTATATATATGCATATACCAGATATCATTTATCTTTCTTGCTCTAACTTTATAGAGTGTTAGTAGTTGTCTTAAATATAGCCCAATACCAACTAGCATTGAGACTATGGCAATATATGACAGCATATTCCAAGCTAGTAATCTAAATATAGAAAATAGAATAATAGATCCAACAAGTATCTTAAAAGATAGTTCTACGTCGCTGCCATCATATCCATGAGCCAAGCCAAACATTGGTAGAAGTATCATACTCATACCAATTACAGTTATTGTCACATAACCAACTAAAACTAGTACAATATGTATAGGCAAAAATCTATTAAAGTCAATATTAAATCCTAAAGAGATAGATAGTGCCATCAAAAAACCTATTACGATAGCTACAGTTAAAAATATATTGCCACCCTTTATACACCTAACTGTTAATGTATTAGAGTCTGTCTTTTTTAATGTTTTTAGTGTCTCATATAAAAATAGTACCATAGATACAAGAACTATAGCACCACCATAAGGAAGTAAAGAACTATTTATCCAAAAGCCCAATACCATTAAAACAGAGCCTATAGATAATGTTAAAAATATTGGTTTATAGTAATCTACATTATAGTGTCCAATCTCTAATGCTACAGGTATTAACTGTGCCATAGCCCCAAAAATAACTATCATAACAAAACTTAATAAAAACATATGTACCCAACCAACAACTTTTAAATCTAAAAGAGATACATCTACGTTAAAAAAAAGAAATGAAATAATAGATATTAAATAAGCAATAGCACCAAACTTAAAGAATGGTTCTATCATTTTAAATGGTGGTGCATAATCTTTAGATATACTAAACATTATCACCCACCACAGCTAGAATCGTCCAAGTTAGCCTTTTCACTCTCTCCATCTTTATATGTAAACTCTAGTGCTACTCTTCCATCTTCTAGTTTTCTATCTGTAATATTAAAATTAACACCAACTTTATCTAAAAGTCCCATAGGTTTTTTATGATTTATCATTACAAGCTTCTTATTTGCAGAGTCTATAAGTTTTAATCCAGACATAGCATTTACCATAGGCTCTGGTGGTCCACACTTACTTGTATCAAACTCGTAAACTTCTATATCTCCATCTTTATATGTAAAAAAATCTACAGTAGCTCCTGCTACTTCTATCTTTTGCTTTTCCATACTAAATTACTCCTATTTAATTTTAATTTATTTTAGCATAAAGTTTAAAATAAAAGTTGATTAAAATCAATTAATTAAATAATTTAATAATATAGTTACTATAAGTTTATAAAATAGTTGTCAATCTAAAGCATCTCTCATAATACTCTCTATATCTTTAAATTTATATCTATTATTAGTAAAGTACTCGAAAGCTAAAATACCTTGCTGTAGTAACATCTCTTTTCCATCTATAACTTGTAAATTATACTCTTTAGCTAAAAGTAAAAAAGGGGTCTTTTTACCATAAATAATATCTACAACAGCTTTAGCATTTGGTAAAATATTATCTAAAATATCTTTAGGTGCAGGATAGTTATTATCGCTTAAACCAGCACTTGTCATGTTAACTATTAAATCAAATTTATCTTCATTAAATAAGTCATAGGTAAACGTCTTAAAACCTTTTTCTTTAAAAAAATCTAATCTACTTTGACCTCTATTTAATATAGTAATATCATATCCACTATCTCTTAATATCTCAGACGTTGACTGCACAGTACCACCTGCGCCTAAAATTAGGATAGTTTTAATATCTTTAAAGTTATCTAAGCTTTTTAAAAAACCTGGTGCATCTGTGTTATAACCTATTAATCTATCACCAACTTTTACTATTGTATTAACAGCACCAACTCTCTTAGCAAACTCATCTAATTCATCACACGCATCATAAGCTGCCTCTTTATGTGGAACAGTAATATTAGCACCTGTTAAGTTCTCTTCTAAAAATATATCTCTTAGTTTACTACCATCTTCTAATAGAATTTTAGAATAAACAGCACCAAAACCTAACTCTACAAATGCACAATTATGCATTTTTGGAGACATAGAGTGCTCTACAGGATTACCAAATATTGCAAATTTTTTAGCCATTATTTTATCTCTTTTAATAGAACTAAGCTATTATCTTCATCTAAATCTTCCATCTCCTTAAGAGTTGTGATTAGTGCCATTAGTTTATTTCTAACTTCTAGTTCCTCTAATTCTGGTTTAGAGTCTGCTACAACTCCAGCACCAGCTTGTAAAATAATACCAGCTTCGTTAATTAAAGCAGTTCTAATTACAATAGCTGAATCCATATCACCAGTAAAACTAAAGTACCCTACACTACCACTATAGAAGCCTCGCTTAAGCCCTTCAAACTTTGCTATAAGCTCCATAGCTTTTATCTTTGGTGCGCCAGTCATTGTTCCGGCTGTAAAAGTTGCTGCAAAGAGATCAAACATATCCTTCTCAACTTCTATTGTTGCAGCAACATCTGATACCATATGCATTACATGAGAGTACTTTTCTACTCTCATCATACTTGGTACCTTTACAGTTCCAACCTCTGCAACACGACTTACATCATTTCTTCCTAAGTCAATTAACATTAGATGCTCTGCACACTCTTTAGGATCATTTAACATCTCTTGCTCTAGTTCGTAATCTCTTTGTGGAGTATCACCTCTTTTTCTTGTACCAGCAATTGGACGAAGTAGTATATCTCTATCTGTTAGTCGTACCATTACCTCTGGAGATGAACCACATATTACAAAATCTTCGAACTCTAATAAAAACATATATGGTGATGGATTTTTAGAACGAAGTATTCTATAAAAACTCAATGGATCAATATAACCTTTTTGAGTATATCTATTAGATGGCAACATCTGAAATACATCACCAGAACGAATATGCTCTTTTGCTTCATCTACAATCTCCATATATCTCTCTTGCGATATTGAAAACTCTCCCTCACCATCTAACTTTACTGCTTTTATAGGCTCTGGTGTATGAGAAATAGAGATAATATCTATTACCTCATTAAACATATCACTATATCTACCAGATAGATCTAATATTGATAGTTTTGAACTCTTATGAGAATAAGCAATAATAATTTTAGGACGAATAAGATCTAAATCTGGAGTATTTAGAGTATCGGTTAATGAATCCATTGTCTCTTTAAGCGATGGCTCAAAAACTTTTACCATATCGTATCCAATATAACCAATAAAGCCATCTATAAAATTAAAGCCAATCTCTTTAGATAAAGTTTTATAATACTCACTATCTAAATTACTGTAATAATTTTTTAAAAACTCAAATGGGTCACTATCTATTGGTTCTTGGTTGTAGTAGCTAATATTATCTTTATATGTCACTCTCTCTTGTGCACCAATAGCTATAAAACTGAAGTTTCCATTTTCACTTGTTACTACACTCTCAAAGAGCATAGTAACTTCATTAGTAAATTTTTTCTTTATTTCTCCATAGAGTGCCACAGCACTTAATTGATCAAATAGATAAGCTTTAACCATTGATATTACTTTATAAATGCTTGAGATGATATTTTAGATCTTACTATACCTAAAATATTTTTAGCATCACTTCGGCTCTCAAATGGTCCAACGAATACTCTTCTTAAGCCATTACCTGTTTTAATTCTATACTTAAAACCTGCTCTTCTAATTTTGTTTATAAAGCTCTTCTCTGGACCTTTTGCAAATGAACCAACTTGAATATATACATTTCCACTTCCACCATATATATGTTTTTTAGGTTTCGGATCTGGTTTTGGCTTAGGTTTTGGTTTTGGCTTATGATGTACAACCTTTTTCTCTTTTACTTCTCTACTAGCTACTACTTTATCTTTATTAACTGGTGCTACATTTAAGTCATTAGCAATTGAGTTCTCTTTATCACTATTTTTACTATTAACTTCTGCTTTACTCTTTTTATCTACTTTATTATCATCTATATCTATAGTCTCAGCATTTAAAGATGAGTCAACATTATCATTATCAATAGGTGCTAAATCTACATCATTATCATTAATAGGTGCTAAATCTTCACTCTTATTTAATCTAGTTTCTTTAGTTTTAGTTTCAGGTTTTACAATTTTTCTCTCTTCAGATACTTTTAACTTATTACTCTTAACTAATGTACTATTATCATCAGATGTTGCAAAAATCATTTTAGCTAAAATGGCACCAACAATTATCAACAAAACAACTAAAGCTAGTAGAGCTAGTATACTCTTCGAATTTTTCTCTTCAGGCTCTTCCTCTGGTAAAATCAAATCATCTAATGTGTTACTCATAAATAGACTCCTAATATTTAGTTTCTAAAGCTATTATACCACAAAAAATTAAATTATAATATTAACCAATATTAAAATTTAATTTTTTTCCTTTATTTAGTTAGTCAATATTTATATATTCTCTAGGTAAATTAATTAAATTTCCAATATCTGGATATAAACTATTTGGTAAAGCAATCCACTCTTGCGATATTCTACTATCTAAATTAGTTGTAACTTTTTGTAAAATATCATTAAAATTATCTTTATTAGCACATTTTAGCCTAATATAGAGTTCTAAACTTAAATTGCTATCAGATATTATATATATACCATCTCTCTCATCTTTTGTAATATAATACTTAATTAAAGATAGAAAAGCTCTCCTCTCTTCTCCACTATATTTAAAAACTATAGCACTATAATTTTCAAGAGATATTGCTAAATTTATATTCTTTGATAGATGTTGTTTTATAAGTATATCTGTAATAGTGCCGCTAAAGTATCTATATTTAGAGTAGTATATATGACCATCCATATCGACTTTAGTAGCAATGTTTTTTTGCTCTATATAGTAACCTTTGACACTACTAGTTATAAGCTTTAGTAGTGCCTCTAGCTGATTAATAGATTGCTTTATCATAGATAATAAAGTTACTTGTTAACTCTTTTATCTCTGCTTTTATTTTTAATTGAACCTCACTATTATTAATATCATCTAAAATATCAGCAATCCAATTTGCTATTTTTTCAAACTCTGCTACTCCCATACCTCTACTTGTTAGTGCAGGTGATCCAACTCTAATACCACTTGTTACAAATGGGCTTCTATTCTCGCCAGGAACTGTATTTTTATTTACAGTAATACCAGCATTTCCTAAAGCAGCATCTGCATCTTTTCCACTAAACTCTTTATTTAAAAAACTAACTAAAACAAGATGATTGTCTGTACCACCACTTACTACATCATATCCACGAGCCACTAAAACTTCTGCTAATTTAGAAGCATTAGCTTTTACACTCTTAGCATAATCTTTCCACTCTGATGAAAGATTATATTTAAACCCAACTGCTTTAGCTGCAATTACATGAACTAAAGGTCCACCTTGAAGACCTGGGAAGATTGCAGAATTTATCTTTTTAGCAATATCCTCATCATTAGTCATAATTGCTCCACCTCTAGGACCTGCAAGTGTTTTATGTGTTGTAGTTGTAACAACATCTGCATAAGGGAATGGACTCATATGCTCATCTGCAACTACAAGTCCTGCAATATGAGCAACATCTGCAAATAAAATTGCTCCAACTTCATCTGCTATATCTCTAAATTTCTTAAAGTCTATCTCTCTAGCATAAGCACTAGCACCACAAACTATAATTTTTGGTTTAGTTATTTTTGCAATCTCCATAACTTTATCATAGTTAATTCTACCATCTAGCTCAACACCATAAGTAAAGCTTTGATAATTCTTACCAGAAAAACTTGGCTTTGAACCATGTGTTAAGTGACCACCATGACTTAAATCCATACCTAAAATTTTATCGTATGGTTTAAGAAGTGCTGCATATACTGCACCATTAGCTTGACTACCAGAGTGAGGCTGTACATTTGCAAATTTACAATTAAAAAGTTCACATACTCTATCTATAGCAATCTGCTCTACTGTATCAGCATTTTCACAGCCACCATAGTACCTTTTATTTGGATACCCTTCTGCATATTTATTTGTAAACACACTTCCCATAGCTTCCATAACAGCAGGAAGAGTAAAGTTTTCACTAGCAATCATCTCTAAATGATCATTCTGTCTTGTTAATTCACTATTTATAGCTTCAAAAATTTCTGGATCAAATTTCTCTATTTCGTAACTCATGTAATTCCTTAAAAATTAAAAATAATAGTCTATTTATATCCTAATTTTAATAAAAATGTTATGAAATTACTATTATTAACTCTAATTATAAGTAGTTCAATATAGAAAATTTTCTAAATACTATAGAAGGCATATTAAAATTTATAGTTTTAAATATCTAGTTGTCTAGTTAAATTAGATAATATAATATTTTCTGATAAAATATGTAGTTAGATTAGAGTTTATGATGTTTAAATTAGCTTAACACAAAGGATAAGCTAATAGCCACAGAAGTCAAAATGAGCTAAAATTTTTTATATCAAATTTATAGGACTACCCACCAATGACGTTAAGTTAAGGAAATAATAAATTTTTCTAAATATAACCTGTCCTAACGTAGGGACTTTAATATCTGAAAATAATTTATAAAATTAGATAAAAATGCTTAACTTAACGCCATTGGGACTCCCCACAGGTAATTCAAAAATTTAATTTAGCCAAAAATTAACCTTATAAAGCTATAACTATGATACAGCGTCGAACTCAGGTTAATATTTTAACTTTAATTAAAAATAAACTTTATAGTGTCATCTTTTATACTATACTCTTTTATAGTACCTAATGATTTTTTAGATTTATGTATTGCAAAGCTATTTAACTGTTGAGTTAACATTCTAGATATTAACTTCTTCTGCTTAGGTGTAATATACTCTAGTAGAGATTCTCTTAAATATCTAACCTCTATAGGCATAATTTTACTCAATTTAAACTCTCTACTCTTACTATTATAATCTAACAATGCTTTAGTTCTTGCTATAGCAGGTAATCCTTCTGGTATCTCAAAACTTTTAAATATTAACTCTAACTCTACTACTAGATGTTTACTATCTTTGCTAGGAAAGAGAGTTATAGATACAATATTTGTCTCATTTCTACCAACTCTTTTACTATTTGGCATCTGCTGAGATAAGTTCATATTTATACTTTTAATAGATAAATATCCTACTTTGACCTCACTAGATTGATTAATAGGAAAAGGATTATTAATCGACATACACCCAGTGAACAAAAAAATCTCTAGAATAGTTAAGAGATAAAATACTGATTTTTTCATAATTACACCTTCTCTAAATGTTTACCTAATTTTTAATAATATTATGGATAAGCGCTCATTTTATCTAACACTTTATATTCATATCCACTCTATAAACTAAGTTTAATATTATATCATATAATAAAAAAATTTATCTTATATTTAATTTTTTACTCTCTAGTTGATATAGTTTTTGTGTCTTATTTGCAATCTCATCGTCATGTGTAACTAAAAATAGTGCGGCTTTATTATCTATAATATAGTTGTTTAATGCCTCCATAACTAAATCTGCTGTAGCTCTATCTAAATTACCTGTTGGTTCATCTGCAAATATTATTTTGGGTTTTTTACTTAAAACCCTAGCTATAGATACCCTTTGCTGTTGCCCTCCAGATATATCTCCTACTTTTTTATTAATAATATCTTCTATCTCTAACATTTTGAAAAGTTCTCTATCTATATCTGTATTAGACAAAAGAGTAGCAGATTCTATATTCTCAAGTACACTCATCCCTTTAAATAGATAGTGAGATTGAAATATAATTCCAATATTATCTCTTCTAATACGCTCAATCTCTGCACTACTTAAATTATATATATCTTTATCTAAAATTTTAACACTTCCACTATCTGGTTTAAGAAGTGTAGAGAGAATATGTAGAAGTGTAGACTTGCCAGTACCACTTCTACCCATTACAGATACACTCTGCTTAGAGTATAATCTAATTGATAAATCCTGAAATAGCTGATAATCAAAACTTTTAGATATTCCATTAGCCTCTAGAAGAGGGCTATTGCCTATTACTAACTCCAAGTAAATCCTTTAATTTAAAAATGCAATATATATAATATATGGATATGTAAATACTCCTACTAAATAGAACCAAAATGGTGCTTTCTTATTTAGTATTGGCGTAAGCTCTTCTATATATTCAATATCATGCTTTACAAAGAGTCTATCTATTAAAATTAACTTGGTCATAATATCTAGACTCTTTAAAAGTAGTGCTAGAATAATAGCAAAATTTAATTGATTATAAGATAAAGCTATATAAATTAACCATATATACCCTATATTTGTACTAAAGAAAAGAAAACTACTTTTGTTATAGTAGCTATATAGTATGAATAAAGACTCTTTAAGCGTTGCTCTATATTGTAGTGCTGCCTCTAAAGCCTCTACTAAAAATGTAGCTAAAATTAACTCTTGAAGATTCAATTAAAACTCTTCAAGTACTCTTTTAAATACATTTTTAAGAGCCTCTACTTCAGATATAGATGTTCTCTCATTTGGTGCATGTATCGTATCATTTATAACACCAAACTCTACAGTGTCTACACCATACTCTCCAAAAAATCTAGCATCACTTGTTCCACCAGCAGTAGATAGTTTAGTATCTATTTTACATACCTTTTTAATCGACTTTCTCATAACTTCAACAACTTTAGACTCTGGGTTTGTCATAAATGGTTTTGCTGAAGGTTTAAACTCAAGCTCATAATCTAAACCTTCAAAGTTTTTATCGACAAAACTCTTTATATCATCTGGTGTAGTTGCAGTAGAGTTTCTAACATTAAACATTAATTTTAAGAGCCCAGGTGTTACATTAGTAACCTCCATACCAGCTCTTATATCTGTAATTACAAACTGACTTGGCTCAAAAAATTCATCACCATTATCTAAGTTTTTACCTGCTATTTTAGGTAGTATTGTAGATACTAAATTAATTACATTTTTTGATTTAGCAGGGTATGCTGCATGTCCTTGCTTACCAAAAAGTTTTACAATACCATTATTAGAGCCTCTCCTCCCTATTTTTATTGCATCACCAAATATATTTTCGCAAGTTGGCTCTGCAACAATTGCATAATCTGGCAGTAGGTTAATCTCTTTTAAGTATTCTAAAACTATCTTTGTTCCAAAGTGAGCATCACCCTCTTCATCAGATGTTAATAGAATAGAAACTCTTCCATTAAACTTATCTATATTTTTAGAAGCATAAAGAAAAGCTGCTAAGCCACTCTTCATATCTTGTGCCCCTCTTGCATATATTTTTCCATTATGTATCTTAGGTACAAAAGCACTGCTACTCCAGCCATCACCCTCTGGCACAACATCGACATGCCCTGCAAAACATAAATGCTCTCCATCATCAAATTTTTTTGTTAAAAATAGATTTTTTACACCATTTTTATCTATTCTTGTTGCTTCAAAATTATCTAAGTAGCTCTCTATAAATTCCATTAATCCAGCGTCATCTGGAGTAATAGACTTAGCACTCAATAGCTTTATAAATAGATCAACAACATCTGTAACCTCTGTCATATTAATCCTAGTTATTCTCTTTATTATACTCTTCTACATACTCTGGAGTACAAAAGATTCCACAGTGGCACTTACCCTCTTCAGGTATCTCTTTTTCGATTGCTGGTTTACATGGACATACTCTATTATCAGCACTCTTAAATTTACCCTCCTCCTCTACTACCATAAAACATGGACAATATCTTTTACCATAAAGCATCTTGTTTCTAGCAAGACCCATTGTAACACCTTCATTAACATCATCCATTGGGTGGTAAACCCATCCAAAATTATTACAAACTTTATCTGTAAATTTTTTAGTCTTCTCTAACTCTTCTAAAAATTCTTCTGAATTCATATCTAATTGTTGCATATATTAATCCTTTTTTTACTATTTTATAGAGAATTATAACATAACACTAAAAGCTTTAAACCCTTTTTTAATATAATCTATAAAAAATATATTAAAAGGTGTAATATAGTGAAAATAGATATTACTTTACTTAAAAAGTTAGAGAAGTTGTCACATCTTACAATAGATGAGAGCAAGAGAGAAGAGATGGTGTCTCAGCTATCAGATATTGTAGATTATGTAGATAGTCTAAGCGAGCTAGATACATCTAATATAGATAGCCATTTTTCTACACTAACTGGCGGAACACCACTTAGAGAAGATACTCCTACAATCTCTACAGATATCTCTCAAAGTATAATTGGTAACTCACCACATAGTATAGAGAATCTATTTATTGTACCAGCAATAATAGAGTAATAATTATGAATGAATTAAAAATTGCGCCACTAATAGAGGCTCTTTTAAGTACAAAAGCCTCTGATTTGCATCTAAATATAAATGATCACCCATCACTAAGAATTGATGGTGGGTTAAAAAAGCTTAACTATCCAAAGCTTACTAATAACGATACAAAAGAGTTATGCTATCCTATTCTAAGCGACAAACAGATAAAAAGATTAGATATTCAAGGTGAAGTAGATGGAATGTTCGCTTATAATGAAGATGCTAGATTTCGTTTTAATATATATAAAACTTTAGGTGGAATAGCTGCTGCATTTAGAATTATTCCTACTAAAATACCACTATTAAAAGATTTAAATGCGCCAGAGTTTTTCAAAAATTTAACTAAATTACATCGTGGATTAGTATTAGTAACTGGTCCAACAGGTTCAGGTAAATCAACTACTTTAGCCTCTATGATTAATGAAATCAATATGAATCAAGATAAACATATAGTTACTATCGAAGACCCTGTAGAGTTTATTCATAAACCTATAAAATCAACAATATCACATAGAGAGGTAGAGAGAGATACAGAAGATTTTAAAAGTGGATTAAAGTATGTACTAAGGCAAGATCCAGATGTTATACTAATTGGAGAGATGAGAGACTCAGAAACAATTGCAGCAGCCTTAACTGCTGCAGAGACTGGACACTTAGTTTTTGGAACACTACATACAAACTCTGCACCAAAAAGTATCAACCGTATTATTGATAGTTTCAATGCTGCCGAACAGAATCAAATTAGAGCAATGCTATCTAGTTCACTAAAAGCTGTAATATCACAAACTTTAATACCTAGAATTGGTGGTGGTAGAGTTGCTGCTTGGGAGATTATGTCTAATAACGACGCAATAGCTAACTTAATTAGAGAGAATAAAGTACACCAAATCTACTCTACAATGCAGATAGGTCAAAGTGATAGTCATATGCAAACTCAAACAAAAAATTTAGTTAAATTAGTAAAAGATGGTATAATAGAGCTATCAGATGCAATTAACTATGCATTTTATACAGAGCAACTTAAAAGAGAGTTGCAAATAAGCTAAGGAGAAAAGATGGATAATTTACTAAACATAAATATGTTTGATGGTATCGTAATAGGATTAATAATTCTATTATCTATAAAAGGTTTAATAAGTGGTTTTGTTAAGGAGCTTTTTAACACTATTGCATTAATTGGTGCTATATTTATAGCTACGCTATATAAAAGCACTCTATCGCAATATGCAAAAGAGAGTTTTAATTTAGATTTATCTACACCACTGTTAGATCTAATAGCAACTATAGTGATATTTGTCTCAATATTTTTTATTGTTAAGTTTATCTACAAGCTAATTTCAAATTTACTATTAGATGACGAACTATCTGCAACAAGTAGATTAGCTGGTATGTTAATTAAAATGATAACACTATTCTTTGTCTTCTCACTAATTACATACGGATTATCATCAAAACCGCAAGTTACTAAAAAATTTGAAGATACTCTAAATAGTAGTAAACTATATAAACTACTAACACAAACAGGTGCATCTATACTTAATGCCCCATCTACATTCAGCGAGAGTAATAATATAGTAGAGAGTAACAGCACAAAAGAGTCATCTAAAAGTGTAGATATAAACGATACTAATGACTCTTTAACAAATAGCGATACAAAAGATGAAAAATCTAATATCGAATCTAGTAAACATGAGAGTATAGATACAAATAAGAGTATAGATGAAGATAATAGTACTAATTAATTTAGATAGAAAATAATGATAGAGTATAATTTACTTTTAGATGAACTTAAAAGAGTGCTAAAAAGTAACAATTTAAAGTTCACTAAACAAAGAGAGATAATATTGAAAACTCTCTACAATAATAGTGAGCACCACACACCAGAAGAGATTTTACTTCTATTAAAAGGGGATTTTCCAGAGGAGAATATTGGAATTGCTACAATATATAGAACTCTTGCTCTATTTGAAGAGGAGAGATTAGTAGAATCAATATCTTTTGGTAAAGATGGGAAAAAGTATGAAATTGGTCATAAAAGCCATCACGACCATCTAATTTGCATAAGTTGTGGTAAAATTATCGAATTTATTGATGAAACAATCGAAAAACAGCAAGAGATAGTTGCCCAAAAAAACAACTTCTACATGGTTAATCACTCTATGAAAATAGTTGGTTACTGTGAAATATGCTATAAAATTAAGGAGAATAAAAATTAATGTTTAACAACCAGTATATTCAAGAGAGAATTAAAAAAGCAGATGCACTAAGAGAGAGTGGTATTAACCCCTACCCTCAAAATATTAAAAAAGGTATAAGTTCAAAAAAATTTTTAGAACAGTTTGAGACACTAAAGAACTTAGATGCAGAGGTAAAAGAGGATAGAACTCAAGAAGTTACGCTAACTGGTAGAATTAAATTTGTAAGAGTTATGGGTAAAGCTGCCTTTGCAAAGGTAGAAGATGAAGATGGACTTATACAAATTTACTACAATAGAGATGAGCTACCAGAAGGCTACTACAACTCTGTAGTTAAAAAGTTATTTGAAGTTGGCGATATAGTACAGGCAACAGGACACCCATTTATAACTCAAACAGGAGAGTTAACCCTACACTGTAAAGATATTAAAATTGTTACAAAAGCTATTAGTCCACTACCAGAAAAATTTCATGGTTTACAAGATCAAGAGATAAGATATCGTCAAAGATACCTAGATATGATTGTAAATCCAGAAGTTAAAAACCTATTTAAACTTCGCTCTAAAATTGTAAGAATAATTAGAAGATTCTTCGAAGATAATGGCTTCTTAGAAGTAGAAACACCTATGATGCACCCAATACCTGGTGGTGCTAATGCAAGACCATTTATAACTCACTTCAATGCACTAAGTGTAGATAGATACTTAAGAGTTGCACCAGAACTATACCTTAAAAGATTAGTTGTAGGTGGTATGGATGCCGTATTTGAAATCAATAGAAACTTTAGAAACGAAGGAATGGACCATACCCATAATCCTGAGTTCACAATGCTAGAGTTCTACTGGGCATACCATACATACGAAGATTTAATGGATTTTACTGAAAAACTATTTGATAAACTTTTTACAGAGTTAAACCTTAATTCTACAATGAATTATGGAGATTTAGAGATAGACTTTAGTACACCATTTAAAAGAGTAAAATGGGAAGATGCAATTGTAGAGATAGCAGGGCTTCCAAGAGAAGATTTAAGAGATAAAGAAAAAATTATAGAGTTTTTAATATCTAATAAAATAGAGGTAGATAAAAACTTAAGTATAGGTAAGCTACAAGAGGAGATTTTTGATAACTTTATAGAAAAAGAGTTAATAAACCCAACATTCTTAACTCACTATCCTGTAGATATTAGCCCTCTAGCAAGAAGAAATGATGAAGATCCAGAAATTACAGATAGATTCGAATTTTTTATAGCAGGTAGAGAGATTGCAAACGGCTTTAATGAATTAAATGACCCAATAGACCAACTAAATAGATTCAAAGCCCAAGTTGCACAAAAAGATAGTGATGATGAAGCAATGCATATGGATTTAGACTTTGTTAGAGCCCTTTCGTACGCAATGCCACCAACTGCTGGACAAGGAATAGGAATAGATAGATTAGTAATGATGCTAACAAATCAACACTCTATTAGAGATATACTTCTATTCCCTGCAATGAAACCAGAAGCTGCTATAGAACAATCTAGTGAGACAAAAGATACAAAATCTTGTAAAAAATGTGGTAATACAAATGAAGAAGAGTTAAAACCAGCTAAAAAAGGTAAAGGGTATTTCTGTATAGATGTATCAGAGTGTAAAAAAAGATCTAGCAATAAATAATATTTAAACCATACTAGAGACTAACCAACTCATATTCTTTCAAGAGTTGGTTTAATAATTTTTCTATCTCCCTCTATATAACTATTGATACTTTTGATAAGGGAGAAGTAATAATTATAAACTATATAAAAGTCAAAAGCACTTTAGAGTATAATAACTAATAGATATATTTTTTAAAATTAACAGTGCCACTTCTATATATACCATACTCTAAAGTACATGCAAATGATGGCAACGAGATATAGCTATTAATTATAACACCTTGATGAAAATGACCCTCAATTATTAAATCACTATCTCTTTTATCGATTATCTTTTTAGCAATCTCTTTAAAATTATCTATCTTTTTACATATATTTTTCTTTGATAATTTTTTTAATTTACTTTTAGCATAAGATGTGGGTATAAGCTTTAATAGGAATCTATTTCTAATAATTTTAGAGTAAAGTTTATATTTAAAATCTGCAACAGATATATCTCCATGAGCAATAGAAATGGTTTTACCATTAGCTTTAAAAGTTGATGGTTGTTGTTCTATTTTGAAAACTTTTACATCTTTAAATAGTCTACATATGTTAAAATCGTGATTACCCTCTAGATATATAACATCTACTATTTGTGATATTTTATTAATTAGATCTATAGCTTTAGAGTTATACTCTATTAAAAATTTATTCTCTCCTACTAAAAGATCAAATATATCACCCATCAAAAATAGCTGTTTAGTATCTATTTTTGATGATAAAATATCCTCTAGAAAATATATAAACTCTTTAGAGTGATTAGGATAGTGTACATCAGCAATAAAGATTGCACCATCTACTATTTTAAGGGACATATGCAACTGTAGGCAGACCTAAACTTTCATCTAAATCACACATAATATTTGCCGAAGCTAAAGCTTGTGAACTTGCACCCCTAAGTAAATTATCAATTGCAGAATTTATAAATAGTGCTCTGCCATTTACTTGTGCAAATATATCACAAAAGTGAGTACCAGATACATCTTTTACATTTACAGGAACATCTCTAAGGCGAATAAATTTCTCATTTTCATATTGACTTTTTAAGATCTCTTTTGGATCAATATTATCTTTAAGAGTTGCAAAAACAGTAACTAATTCACCTCTTGTAATTGGTATTAAGTGTGGGACAAAATTTATATTAAAATCTATATTATATATTTTGTTAATCTTCTCTTTAATCTCCGGAGCATGTCTATGTTTTAGTGGACTATAGGCAAATATATTCTCATTAATATTAACAAAGCTATTTATATTTGTTAACTTTTTACCTGCACCACTAACACCACTTTTTGCATCTATAAATATCTCACTTCCCTCTTGTATATATGGTATAAATGGAAGTAATGCTAAGAGGGTAGCTGTTGGATAGCAACCAGGGCTTGCAGTAACTTTTGCACTTTTAATTGAATCTCTAAAATACTCTATCAATCCATATGCTGAATTCTCTAAATTATTTTTATCTTCATGTTCACAATAATTACTCTCATAAGTATCTAGGTCTAAACGGTAGTCTGCAGATAGATCGACAACCTTAATCTCTCTATTAATAAACTCTTTTGCAACACTCATAGCAGTCTTATGAGGTAGTGCTAAAAATATTAAATCACACTCTTTAGATATTAAATCTACATTAACTACATCTACATTAAACTCTATAACACTCTTTAAAGATGGATGTAAATTAGATATAGTTGTGTCACCTTTAGTTGTAGCAAGATATTTTATTGTAAAAATTGGATGGTTTAAAAGTAACTTTACAAGTTCCAAACCAGTATATCCACTAACACCAATTACTCCTACACCTATACTCATAACTAAAGCTCTATTGGAGAGTATTTTATCTCTTCTATATCAAAAAGAGTTTGTCCAGATGGCAAAGTAAGTACAACTTCATCACCCTCCTCTTTTCCTATTAAAACTCTAGCCATTGGAGATTCAATTGATATTAAACCTCTACTTGGATTAGACTCTTGCACTCCAACAATAGTATAAACACTCTCAATGTCACTATTTTGATCAATTAATACAACAGTAGAACCAAAACTAACTCTTTCATGTGCTAAAGTAGATGGATCAACAACTTGAGCTCTTCCTATAACATCAGTAAGTTCTACAATTCTAGCTTCCATTAATCCTTGTCGCTCTTTTGCTGAGTGATACTCTGCATTCTCTTTTAAATCTCCTAGTTCTCTAGCTTTATCAATCTCTTGAGCAATTTTTCCACGCTCTTCACTCTTTAACTGCTCTAACTCTTCAGATAATTTATTAAATGTAACCTCAAACATAGGTACTTTTTGCATATTATCTCCTTTTATACATATTTTAGGGTATTATATCAAAAAACTATAAGGTATTATATGAAAAAAACTATTCTTATAACTAACGATGATGGATTTGATGCATATGGACTAAAGTCTCTTATAGAGGCTCTTAAACCTTTAGCTAATATAGTTGTAGTGGCTCCTACACTGCAAAAATCTGCAAGTGGACACTCTTTAACACTAACAAGACCTCTAAGATTTATAGAGGTAAAAGATAATTTTTATAAACTAGATGATGGAACACCTAGTGATTGTATATTTTTAGCACTTCATAAACTATTTAAAGAGAAACTACCAGATTTAGTTGTTAGTGGTATAAATATAGGAGCAAATTTAGGTGAAGATATTACCTACTCAGGTACTGTTGCAGCGGCAATGGAAGCTGTTTTACAAGGTGTACCAGCAGTTGCAATTTCACAAGTTTGCATGAAAAACTGTAATAGAGTAGATGATTTAGAGTACAAATTAGCTAAAGAGACTATATCTAAAGTTGTTAAAAAAATATTTGAAAATGGTTTTCCTCTTGATAATAGAAAACTTTTAAATATTAATATACCACCAATTGAACCAAATAGATGTAAAGGTGTTAAAGTAACTCATGCAGGAAAACGAGATTATGGAAATAATGCAGAAGTACATATAAATCCAAGAGGTCAAGAGCACTACTGGATTGGCTTACCAAAACTTGAGTGGCAAAGTAGAGAAGAGTCTACAGCACATTTAAGTGATTTCGATGCTATTAAAAATGACTTTGTATCAATAACTCCTGTACATTTAGATATGACACACTACAAAAGTATAGAGAGTCTAATAGAATGGATTTAAAATTTAAAAGATGCAAAATGCTATTTGGAGATAGTAGTTTTACAAAATTACAAAATAGTAAAATATTAATATTAGGAGTAGGAGGAGTAGGAAGCTATGCACTAGATTGTCTTTACAGAAGTGGAATAACTAATATAACGATATTAGACTATGATAGTTATGAAGAGACAAACTTAAATAGACAAATTGGATCAAATGGTAATATTGGTAGATTAAAAACTCAAGCACTAAAAGATCTATACCCAAACATTACAGCAATAAATCAAAAAATGGATTTATCATGGGTAGATAGTTTTAATTTTGATACATATGATATTGTAATAGATGCCTCAGATACAACAAAAGTAAAAGTTGAGATAGCAAAAAAATGTTATAAAAAACTAATCATGTCACTAGGAAGTGCTAAGCGAATTGATTTTACAAAAATAGAAGTTAGTACAATCTTTAAAACACATGGTGATGCACTCGCTAGAAAAATAAGATATGAGCTTAAAAAATCAAGGTTTAATAAAAATTTTACAGTTATATTTAGCCCTGAAGAGGTAAAAACTAAAGATAAAGGTTCGTTTGTAGCAGTTACAGGTGCTTTTGGTTTAGCGATCTGCTCTGAAACAATTAAAAAGATATTAAACAATTAAATCAATTCTAAAAGAATTTATTTCTTGTTTAGTAATAAATTCTATAACAATATAAATAGGATAAAAAGAGAATAAGTAAGAAATAAGTTAAATAAAAAGTAATAAAAACACTAAAACTAAAAAATTAAATGATTTGCTATAAAATAATAATAAAATTGAAAAAGAGAAGTAAATAAAGATTGATTGTAAATAAGAAACTCTCAAGATGGCATCGACCTACGTTCCCACCAGCGTAGCCGGCAGTATTATCGGCGATGTGAGGCTTGA